>NZ_JBQSVM010000013.1:0-79102 GCF_052376235.1 Psychrobacter sp. AOP7-A1-24
TATTCCCAATCAAGCAATTCAAACACCGAACTTAAGTGTAAGTAAAGGGGAGATTGTGGCAGAGATTAAGGCACAACCAAACCAGCGTTATCAGCTAGAATTTTTTGCTAATAGTCGAGTAGGTTTTCAAGAGGCCGAACAGTATCTTGGATCAAAAATGGTAGTAACTAATGCTAGAGGAAAAGCAAAGGTGTCTTGGAAGCCTATAACTGGCGTAGCAACAGTGACAGCTACATTAACTAATCACCTAGGTGCAACTTCCGAACTTAGTCCTGCTGTAGTTGTTCCTTAATGTCGTATTTTTTACTTAGAAACCATTATAAGCTTTGATTTGAAAGCTCTCACCTAGGTAAAATTCACGGTTTTCAAAACCTTTCAAGATATCAGTTATAAAGCTTGAAAGGCTTTTTTGTATTTTTAGGATGGTGGATTATTTTTATATCTTGAGGAGGTATCGAGATTCTAAGTACTTTGAAATAAAAATCTTTGGCTTACAATATATTTTTTAATAACATGAATATTATTAACTGTTGTACGTAATATAGTGAATAATATTAAAATAAAATCAAAAGCTTCTAGTGTCAAGTAAGAACATTCTAGTTATCCATAATCATGCTTGAAAGGCTTTTAATATTTTGCATCAATTTAGATCGAAAACATCGGATACTAATATGCATGTTTTGAATGATTATTATCATCAGATTACGTGACTAAAACCTCCCAAGTTTAATTATACGGATTTGACGGCAGGGATCATTAGCGCGTGTTGAGTCTGAGTCGTATATTGACGCTGGTGTTATTGCTAATAGACGATATGCAACATTAGTACCTGTTGACACTACCACTAAAGCGGCGGTTGGCACGGCGCTGGTTAGAAAGTTTACCGATAGTTATGGTGAGGGTAGCGCGTCAAGTGGTATGGGCCGAGATTCAAATACCGTTGGTGTTAAGTACACTCAGCAATCTATTACGGTTGGCGTTGGCGATCTTAACTATAAGTATAGCGTACCTGAGCTACAAGCCGCATCTGCTAACAACGTACCACTGCAAAGCGATACGGTTGCAGCGGCCCGCCGTGGTTATGAGCACCACATGAATAAGCTGGCTATGATTGGTGAGACTAAGACTGGCATTAAAGGTTTGCTGAACCATGATATTCCAGAGGTTGTTTCTGCTACTGACAGCTGGGACGCTGGCGATATTGACGCAATCATGAATGATTTGGCAAGCGCTATTGCTGTTGCATATAACGATGCTAACGAGTCTGGCGATTTAAGTCAGATGCCTAACACCATCTTGCTGCCAGCATCTATCATGACCAAGCTTAACTCAATTCGAATTGGCGCCAACTCTGATAGAACGCTGTTATCATTTATTAAAGAAAATAACTTGCTGACTGAAAGTGGTGTGCCTAACGTTCGTTTTGAAAAGCTGAGCTTGCTAGATAAGCTGGGAGCCGATGGCGGCCGCCGTATTGTTGTTTACCGCCGTGATCCAAGTGCTTTGGAGTTGATCTTGCCACAAGATTTGACGTTCTTAGCGCCTCAAGCTGAGGGTTTGGATATCGTGACTTATGGCTGGTATCTATACGCTGGCTTGTGGATCAAGTCTAAAACCGCCGTTACTTATCTTGATGGCATCTAAGGAGAAACTTATGCTAGTTAGTTATAAAGGCAGTAATGCCGCTATGACTATCAGTGTAGGAGGCGGTTCTTACCGTCTTCTACCTGATACCCCCGTCTTATTGACTGGTGAGCAAGTCAAAGAGCTTAAAGCGCGTGGCTTTATCAAGAGATTGATTAAGTCAAAGCAGATTGAATTTACGGGCTTAGACTCATTGGATAAAGATGAGTTGGCTAAACTTGCCCGCCAGCACGGTTATGAATTGACTGGCAAAGAAAAGGTCAAAGACTTGATTGACCTATTATCTGGTGCAGACGATGAAGACCAAGATGACAATACTGGTACTGGTGATAACACTGGTGATAACACTGGTACTGATTTAGATAAAAAGCCTACTGAAAAGTAGGTTTTTCTCATTATGAAGGGCTGATTATGACAGTTGATGATTTTAAAGTTTTATATCCTGATTTTAGTCAGTCCTACATTGATGAGCAAATTGGCTCAAATTTAAGACTGGCTAATTTGCTGATTAACAATATGGGAAGTTTTGGTGATTTGCATAACGATGCAATTGCAATGCTGACTGCTCATTTACTGGCTATCGATAAGATGGCTGGCAAGAATGGCAATGGTATTCAATCTAAGACTTCTAAGCGTGTTGGTGAGGTCTCATTTACTTACGCTCAAGGCGATGATAAGAGAGCCTGGCTTAATTTAACCAGTTACGGCCAAAAACTACTGTTCTTGATGGATAGTCAGCCTACTGTTTTTGCGGGGTTTGTCGTATGAGTATAAAAAAATTCTTATCAAGAAAAAATCCAAATGCAATCAAAGATTTGATTAACAATGCGGCTAAGTTAAGAGCTGAAAAACTATCGGTCGGCGTTGTTGATGCTGATGCTATGCATATAGACAGAGATACAGGTAAAAGTTCTGGCCTTACCATTGCAGAGGTTGCAGCGATTAATGAGTTTGGGGTTGAAAGGCACCCTATTGGCGGTAACCGTGTACCAGCCCGCCCATTTATGGGGCCAAGCGTACGAAAGCACAGAGGTGAGTACGCTCAAATGATTGCCAAAGACTTACCAAAGGTCACGATCGGCTTGAAGCGCAAGAAAACCATGTATGACAAAGTAGGTAAGAAAATGGTTCTTGATATGAAGCACTTTATCAAGGACGGTAATTTCGTGCCGCTATCACCGCAACAAATCAAGAAAAAAGGTCATGCGGCCCCGCTATTCCATACGTTTCAAATGATGGACGCTATCGATTATAAGGTTGATAAAAAATGAATGACATGACTGAGTTGCTTAACGACCCTGATTTTGTCACTGATTTTGTGCTCAAGATTGCTGGCGGGGATAGGCTTGCTAACGGTAAATTCGTTGAAAAAGTGACTTGTCATAATAAGAGCGGCGTTATCCAGCCAGCCCCCAGTAAAGAGACTCAATATCTTACTGAGGGCGATAGATATAGGCATGCAATCAAGATTTGGTCTTGTGAGTACCTATCAGCGGTGGATAGCCGTGTGCCTCAATTAGGCGACATACTAGGCTGGCATTGTGCTGATTTTAGAATTGTCAGCGTAAGGGATTGGTCTGAATATGGGTATTGGCAAGCAATAGCCGTTCAACTACTGGACAAAGAAAAATGAATGAAGACTTACAAGCTGACTTAAGAGAGCTTATCCGTGACCTATTAGGCATGCCAGCGGGTAGTGTAAGGCCGCCTGATAATCAGCCTACTGAGGGTGATAATTATGCCATATTTGAAGTATCTGAGATGATGCCTACTGGATGGGCGGGTAGCTCCTTAGACGCTGAACAATTAGGTGTGGCCACAATTACTATCGATTTTATAGGTGAAGGGGCTGCTGTTTATTCTCGCAATCTAGCCATTGCTATGCAGTCGTTCTATGCCGCTAATGCCCTTATGAGCCTTAGTATGGGATTCATTAAGTGTAGCGGCGCCCGTAACCTATCGATGATTGAATTTGAACGTAAATCTCGATACCAGGTCAAATTAGAATTGTCCTACAAGTTCAAATATGAGCGCCCAAAAATCGTTGATGATGCCTATGGAACTATTGAGAATGTCAATATTAACCTGATAGCTGAACAATAAACTGTTCATAAATGTTTACAATTGCTCAATAAAATGAGCGCCCTTTAAACAATCGGAGAGCAAACAAATGGTTGCTAATACAAACCTGCCAATGAAAATGCCAATCAATGTCTCAGTAGACTATCAACCCGTTCTACTAGATAGAGACGTTATTAATCGCTTATGTATTGTAGGCGATAGCGATAATACCCGTGGTACTAATTACGGTACTTACTCATCACTAGCTGGCGTGAGTGAGCATTATGGTGATGATACCAGTGAGTATGAGATTGCAGCCCGTCTATTTTCGCAAGTGCCGCGACCTAAAAGCGTGACAATTGCAACGGTTGCTGATATCGAATATCCAGTTTAACTGCCATAACAGATAATAAATAGGACGCAAAATGTCAAAGTTTAAAGCACTGCCATTGCCATTGCTTATTAATGCCGCAATAAGCAACCCTGATAGCCTCTTAGATAATAAGAAGTTTGGGCGCTTATGTATCATCGGTAAGAGCGATAATGGCCGTGGTACACCCTTTGGCATTTATACCAATTTAGCTGCTGTGGCTGCTGATTATGGCGTTGAGGCGGGCGAGTACTTACAAGCCAAAAAGTTTTTCTCACAAGTTGAGACTGGTGAGATTCTTATCACTACTGCTGAGTATGCGTCAATTATCAGGCCTATAAAGATTGAGCCTATACCTGACCCTGAGCCAGAAGAACCTGATGATGAGGATTTTGAAAGCGAGTACATTTCTATTGGCTATGAGCCACTAGATCCTAGCCCTGTTTATCCTTTGCCGCCTGAGATAATAAATTATAGTCACATATATAATGCCACTGAGTATGCATTATTTAATGCTGCCAATGTTAATTTGTATATCAATGGCTTACTTGCCAGCATAGGTGATGAGTTTGTTATCGGTGATGTACTGACCGTTAAAGGTGATGGCTATGTTGTCACTAACGTGGTTTACGGTGAAGGTGAAAATAAAAAGACCTTTGATATTGAAGATGGCATAGCTACTGCCACAATGACTTACTGGGATGATGGTACTTTTATCGGTATTATCATGACCAATGAGAAGTTAAGCGTTACTGATTTTACCCTGGTTGAGTCTGTTGAGTATGTTGAGCCTGAACCTGAACCAGAACCAGAATTACCAGTATGCCGTGCCAGCTATGCCAATTTCAATGTTGCTGATTTAAGTTTGATCGGCGGTGCTAGTGAATTGTCATTTTGGACTATTGCGGTGGTCAATGGTATTGAGTATCGAGTAGGCTGGTCATCAATGGCTAGTGATGTATTCACTGGTTTTATCGATGAGAATGGCGCGGGTTTAACGGCCAATATGCTGTTTGCTAGTATGATGTATGAATTGTCAAAGTCTTATCCTATAGCGGGTGATTATCTGGCAACCCATACCAATCTGCTAGCCAGCTCGTTTGATTATGGCAAGCGTTTATCTGGTATTGATGATACCAATAAAGATGACCTCAAAGATACGATTGAGTATATAGGCGGGCAAGCCAGCGCGTTTAGATTGGAGCCAACGGTTATCACATTTAAAGATTTAACTGCTGGTGAACTTGCTGGCAAGAACAGCGGCGGTACTAAGGCGATTAATATGTTGTCAATGTTTAATAGAGCAAAAGATTTCTTGCTGAATAGCTGTTTTGTTTTTGATTATAACAAGCCAGTTGAGGCGATGACTAATGTATTCAAGTTTTCTACCTTTAATGGCGCCCCTGATGACGGCGGCTATGATGAAGACTTAACGACATACAAAGAGCTACCACTAGGGCTTTACCTCAATGGCTCTTACTATAGTGATAGTGGGACTAAATTCCCTATGCCCGCTTGGCGGCTGGAGAGGGGCGGTGAGATTATTGCTGACTCAGACGGATTTAAGGTTGATGATGTAAGGGTAGTGCTGGATTCTGAACATTTGATTGAAAGCGGTGAATCTGGCGCAACGGGCATATTTAGCACCTATTATGACTTAGCTATATTTGTTGGCAAAGGTGATAAAACCCTTAATAATTATGAGCTTAAGTTTAGCGATAGTGCTGAGAATTTAGATGTATTTATTGAGAATAAGGGCGCTGGTAGTTCTGGCGGGTCAGAGAGCTGGATAGATATTGATAATTTCTGCCCTGCTATATCTCATTATGAGTTCTCAATGCATAGATCGGCGTCAACCACTAAGTTGATTGTGCCAGATAACTTGCCAGCTCATATATTTGACATTAGCGAGATGTTTTCGTGGGTGCCTGAATTTAATCAGGATATCAGCCTATGGGACACAAGCAACGTCAAGTACATGAACCGAACCTTTGCTGGCTGCTCCTCGTTTAATCAGCCGCTGGGCCGATGGGACGTAAGCAATGTCGTTGAAATGTCTCAAATGCTGTATGGCTGCTATGCGTTTAGGCAAAACCTTAACAGCTGGTGTGTTCAGCATATTAGCCCCGCTCAAGGTGCTGAGTTTGTTAAGAATACCAATTATGAGCCGCTATTTGGTGATAACGGCAATCAAATACCAGAGGCCGCTCCTATATGGGGTACTTGCCCTGGGGTTATTACTATTCCTGGCAAGAATACTATCCCTAACCCTGATAGCAATCTCAAGTTTGAGAAAGTAGTTATCAATACTGGCATGATAGGCGGTATTTTATCATCTAAGTTCAAAATTGATATCAAGTTTGGAAATGGCGTATGGCTTGATACGGTCAATGCTGATTATAGCCAGAACCTTACTGATATGGTAATTCCTGGGGTTGTTGTTACTGATAACGGTACAAGTGGTATTGAGTTCACCACTGATTTTTATGATGATCTTATCACTGTTAAGATTACTGCTAGTGATGAACAGAAATATTTGTCGCATGAGTTCTTATTAGGTGATGGTATCTATCAAGCAGACACGGGCCAGTTTGCCTTTAATCTGTTTATCGCTGATCCTTATGGTGATGGAGGCGGTGACCCTTACCCTGCTGATGATTTTACTAGCAGCAGCCCTAGCGATACGGTATGGGATTTGCCGCCCGCTGGCGTGGCATACCCTAGTGTTACCATTAATAATATCGAGTCAGTTAAGTCTTTGACCAGTAAATATATGGTTGAGATTTATTTTGAGGAAGACGGCGATGTTGTTAATGGGCCGTATAACACGTTCTTTACGCATAATATGCATGAGCATCAGCCTAACCAGATCGGGTTTAGCATAGATGAAGTTACTGGCAATATCACCATAACCCCTACTTACCAAGGCTTACCTATGGTAGTAAGATTAACGCCTAATCCTAGCCAGCCCAGAACCAGTGATGGTTATGTCGATGGTGACGGCAACTATAACCCTGATACGGGCGTCTTTACCTTTAGATTGGACAGCTCATCAGTTTAAACCCTAAATAATGCAGTACCACAAGCCAGCCTAATAAGCTGGCTTTACTTATGGAGTAAAAAAAATGGCTACACCTTTAGACGCAATTAAAGAAGTTGCTGAGCAGAACCTAGGTTTTTACGCATTTTGCTTTGCTGATGAAATCGCTGCTAGTGATGTACAAGAAGTGGCTCAATGGGCTGATGACAATGACCGTATTTTTCTGCATACATCAACCGATATTGATGAGGCGGTCGTAACTAAGAATGCACTGGAAGCAGCCAATATTGGTCATACGCATGTCATGTACAGCCATGACTACACTGGTGCTACTGGCGGGTTTGCTGGCGTGGCACTAGACCAGCAATACGGCCGTACTGATGGCGTTAAGACAGTGCATCTCAAAGCTATTCGTGGCTTAGACCCGTCTGATATTACTCAAACTCAAGCTAATGAGATGATTGCGGCTGGCGTGACATTCTATAGCGGCTTTGGCAACTCAGAAAGCTCTGTATCAGCTATTTATGGCGGCAAGCTATCTGATAATCGATACCTTGATTTTGTAATGGGTATTGACTGGCTGAGAAATACTATTGAGGTCAGTGTATTCAACGGCCAACGTATTAGACGCACAACCCCTCAAACTTCACGCGGCATGATGATGACCAAAAATGACATTGTTATGGGCTTAGAGCAGGCGGTAAGAGCTGGCTTGATTGCGCCTGGTCAATGGAATGGTATTCCAGTTGGTGAAGTGCAGACCTATGACTATCTACCTAATGGGTATTACGTGTACCACGATCCTATTGATGAACAATCTCAGGTCGATAGAGACAATCGTTTGGCCACACAATTTACTGTGATTGCAAAAGGCGCGGGTTCAATTCACGGTGCTGATATCACCCTAGTACCACAAGCTTAACTAAAAGGAAAAAATTATGGCTGGTCAATTAAATATTTACTCGTTTATTAATCAGGTTATTACGGTAAACGGTCGCACACTGGAAGGCTTTGGTGAGGGCGATGATGTAGTAACCGCTGAATACCGTGAAGACGGTATCACTGACACTGTTGGTGCTGATGGCCGCATGCAAGCCAGCGTTTCTGCCAATGAGTCAGCAACAATCAATCTTAAGTTATTATCTGGCTCTGAGGATAATGACTACTTGGAGGATTTGTATTTCAAGTTTAAGAATGGCTCAATTGGCGGTATCTCAGTATCAATCTTTGATTCGTTCACTGGGCGCGGGCAAGTAGCTACTACAGGTTATATCCCTAAGCTTGCCAATGAGTCAAAAGGCGCTAAAGCTCAAGACCGTGAATGGTCAATTATCGTGCCTAAAATCGATATCCAACGCGCAACCAACCGCCGTTCTAATTAATAAGGGATAAAAAATGCAAGATTTAAAAAATACTACCATTGGCGGTAAAAGTATCACCTTAAAACGTGTACCAGCCCGTGATGCCCGTCATATCCAGACTATGCTTGTGGCCATAATTGCTGAGCCGCTTGCTGATGCGCTGGGCCAACAAGTCAGCAATAAGCAGACTCAAGGCGATCAAATCCTAGCTGGCCTTAAAGGCGTGGCTAATATCTTGCCGCGCCTAAGTGATGGTGAGCTTGATGCTCTTATCGATAAGTGCAGACCATTTATCCTGGTTGAGGGCAAGCCATTTAATGAGAATGAGCATTTTGATGCTGATACATTGTTTGATATGTATGAAGTGCTTTGGTATTTCTTGAAGGAAACTTTTGAGGGTTTTATTCACGCCGTCCTCTCACGTTTTCCTCAAGCAGCAACGATGACGGCATTAAAGAAATAGAGAGTGCCAATATTGACTGGTATCTAATGAGGGTTTGCACAAGCGAACCCCCGCTTGCCAGCTATCATCAACTATGCGATGGGACTTACACTATCAATGACCTTGCTGATATGCATGAAACGCTTGATGAGATGGCTGAGTACCGTAAACGATATGAGGCAGCAAATAAAGGATAATTATGGCAACTGTAATTGATGAGCTATTAATCAATCTGGGTTTTGACGCCGATCCTACTGGCGCTAACAGATTTGATGCAAGCCTTAATAACGTATTAGGTACAATCGGTAAGGTTGGTAGCGTAATGACCGCTGTGACATCAGTTGCAGCGGGTTTTTTAGGCAAGTCAATTATTGATACCGCAAGTGAATTTGAGAAGTTTGAGACGCAATTAACAACGATTGAGGGTAGCTCTGAGAAAGCAAAGAGATCGCTTGATTGGATTTCTGAGTTTGCTGAGAAAACCCCTTATGATATTGCTGGCGTGACTGATGCCTTTGTCAAACTAAAATCTTATGGCCTAGACCCTGCTAATGATGGTTTGCTGACAAGCCTAGGCAATACAGCGTCTGCAATGGGTAAGTCACTGGATCAATCTATTGAGATGATGGCTGATGCCGTCCGTGGTGAGAGTGAGCGTCTAAAAGAATTTGGTATTGTTGGCAGTAAAAATAAGAATGAGATGACTTATTCTTATACCTTAAATGGTGAGTCCCTAACAAAGACCGTTGAAAATGACGCTGTTGCAATTCAAGCAGCCCTGCAAGAAATCTTTGATGAGAAGTTTGCGGGCGGTATGGACGCAATGTCAAAGACATGGGAAGGCCAGATTGCCAAAATGGGTGATACCTGGACAGCATTTAAAAAGCGGGTCAGTGAAAGAGGTATATTTGATAGGTTGAAGTCTAGCCTTGGCGATGTATCTAGTTTTATAGAGAAAAATAGGGCTGCTGTTGACGCTTTTGCTGATAGGATTGGTGATGGCCTTGTTACTGCATTTGACTGGCTAGAAGACGCCCTATGGCAAGTATGGGACGGCGCTTTATGGGCTAGGGATTCATTTAATGAGCTTAACAACCAATTTGGTATAACAGAGAAAGGCGGGGCTATTTTAGCTGGCGTATTGGCTTTAATTGCAGCAAATATAGCTGGATTGATAGCAACTAAGGTGATAACGAATGTAATCTCGCTGGCGCGTGGTTTTATGCTGTTATTCAGCCCGCTTGCACTGATAGGAGCTGGATTACTCGCTGTATTCTTGATTATTGAGGATATCTATGGGTTCGTGAACGGCAAGGATAGCATGATTGGAGGCCTTATAAAGGACTATCCAATAATCAACGATGTCATTGACTTGATAATGAAAATTGTCGATGCCGTATCTGCTATTTTTACCGAAAATGAAAGCGCATTAAAGGAACTTTTCAACGCCATTGGCGGCCTAATAATGGCATTTGAGCCATTGCTGGATTTACTGATAAGCATGATACCAGGCGCATTTAAGACGTTTTTAGAAGTGGCACTTGTAGCAATTAAGATTATTACGGTTGCTGTTGGTGTTTTAGCAAAGGTATTCACCTGGGTTGTTAAAGGTATAACAATGGCCTGGAAAGGGCTATGGTTGACTTTGACCTATTTGTTTGATGGTTTTTTTGACATCATTACTAACAAGATATCTGGATTAATGACCATTATAGGCGGTCTGGCATCAGCTGTTAAATCAATAGCTGATGGTGAGATTGTTGAAGGGATTAAGATTGCCGCTAGCTCTGTTTGGGATGGCGGCAAACAGGCATTGAGACTTCATAGTGATGAGTACAAGGAAAATAAAAAGGCTGGCATAGATGATGAACCTAAAGCAGTGGTATCAACCTTTGTTAAGGGTTTTGTTGAAAAAGAGTCTGCATCACCAGCAAGAAACCCCACGGGTAAGAGCGCTATCGATTACAGTCAATACTCTGTGAAAAACAACCAGGCATCATCAACGGTTACTCAGACCATTAATGTGAACAGCGCTAATGAGGCCGCAATCATAGCTAACAGAACTGCTCAGGGCGCCCGCCAGCAATCCAATGGATATCAATAAGGGGTTTATATATGCTGCAAGGTAATATACCACAGCTGCAAGATTTGACCGCTGATGTATGGGTTGAGGAGCGGCATAGACGTGAGGTGGAAGTGGTTAAAAACCCAATTGAATTTGGGTCACCAATTACTGACCACTCTTACGTCAAAGCCAGGACTTTATCTGTAAGTTTTGGCGTGACAAATACACCGCTGGCAAGCAATTCATCATTTTCTGGTAATGATAGGATTGCTCAGGCCCGTGAGAAGTTATACAAGCTGCAAGATGAGAGTGTTTTTTTAACCGTTAATACTATCAATGGCGGTGAGTATGAAAATTGCTTGTTATCAGCAATCGGTTGGACTACTGATGTTAATAACCCCCATTCCATAATTTTCGAATTGGAAATGGAGGAAGTGATTATCACTGGCACCAAAAAGACTACATATCAGCCCTTGCCAGCCGATGAACGTACAGCTGGCAAGACTAGCAGTACTGAAAAGCGCGGTGAGGTATCTAAACGATCCCGTGAGTCTGCTGATGAGGCCCGCCGTAACTATACTGCTGATAGTAACACTAGCAGTGATGAGCTAGCTAAAAATGCCGCTGCCAAAGCACAAGCTGCCAAGATTGAGGCGGTCGATAATCGAACTATCCTTAAGAAGATATCAGATATAGGCTTTGGAGGTATCTTATGATTTATGAGCTGCCAACTACTGATAAACCGTCTCAAGAATTTGTTTGTGAATTAAATAAGGTTAAATACTTATTTAGAATACAGTTAAATGTAAGAGGCGGTATCTGGACACTTGATGTCAATACCAGTGAAGACATACCTATTATCCTAGGATTACCTTTGGTTATGGGTGCTGACTTACTCAATAACGAGCGGTTCACCACTGGTAGATTGTTTCTTGTTGACTATTCTGGAACTGGATTAGATCCAACGGCCAAGAACTTTGGCAACTATGGCTTGGTATGGGACGATGGCAATGGCTGATGATATTAAGCAATTTAAACGGGTATGCCGTCTCATTGTCGGTAAAGATGGTTCTGGTATTGAGGTTAAGGACCTAAGAATTAAGTTTGACGTAAAAAAGACCAGCGATGGTGAGGCCAATACTGCTCACATTGAAGTGTACAATCTAAGCCCTGAGCACCAAAGCCAGATTATCCAAGAATGGAGCGATATTAAGTTGATGGCGGGCTATACAGGTGAGGAAAGGCTTATATTTCAAGGTCAAATTAGAACTGCACTGCCAGTTGTTGATGGCACTGACCGTATCGTTACTATTGAGGCTGGTGATGGCGATAGAGAGATAATGCGCGGCTTTATTAATAAAACCCTAAAGGCTGGTGCAACTGCTGATGATATTGTCTCTGAATGTAAGAAATCGATGTTTGATATTGGCACAACTCATGCTGATACGCTCAATGCCACGTATGCGCGGGGCAAGGTTCTGAGCGGGCGGGCAAGTGATATACTCGATCAGCAAGCCAGAAATGAAGACGCTCAATGGTCAATTCAAGACGGCCAAATGCTGCTGCTAAAAGGCGATAATGTCAGGCCCAATGCGGTATGGCTAATAAGCCAAGAAACAGGCATGCTTGGCAGCCCTGAGCCTACCACAGTAGGATTAAAAGTGAGAACATTGCTTAACCCTGCATTTATTATTGGCGGTGTAGCTAAGATTGAGAGCCTTGTATTCAGCGGCGGGGTTCGCATTGAGTCAATCAACCATAAAGGCGATACGCATGACTCAGAATGGGTCAGTGAATTAGAGGGGCTGAGTGTATGATCAACAATAAAGCGCGTGAGATAGCAGCCAGTGAGTTTAGTGATAGACAAGCTCAAATTAGCAGCGCTCTTATGGATGTACATACGTCCATGCCAGCCATCATAATGAGTTATGACGCCAATACCAGAACCATAACGGCACAACCAGCTATCCAGCGGGTATTTAGTGATGGTGAGGGTATCAGCGGGCCTATGAACTTACCGCCATGCGTTGATGTGCCAGTAATATTCCCTGGCGGCGGTAGCTATGAAATTACGTTTCCTATTAATGAGGGTGATGAGTGCCTATTGATATTCTCTGAGCGCTGCATTGATTCATGGTTTGTTAGCGGTGAGCCTAACGTGCCAGCCGATTATAGGCAGCATGACCTATCGGACGCTATCGCTATTGTAGGGCTTAAAAGCCTCGCTAAAGCTACTCCTACTGATAACGCTGGCATGAATATTGGCAGTGCAACCAATAAGATTGCAATAACTGATGATGATGTATCAATAACCGTCAATGGTAGTAACCATATCAATATCACTGATGGTGATATATCAATAACTGTAAACGACAGTAACCATATCGCTATCACTGAGGATTTTATTGACCTATCGCTAAATACCAAAGCGGGTGCCAGTAAATTTACCGTTGCTCAGGACAGTATAAGTGCTGATATAAATGGCGCAATATTATCCCTAAGCAAGGACGGTTTAAATACCAATATGCCCATTAGATGTCCTAATATTATCACTGATGAGATTGACGTTAATGAGCATACGCATAGCGGCGTTGAGGTCGGTGCTGGTGACACAATGAAACCAAAAAGAGGTTAGAAAACACTTGCAATTATGTTATGTTATATTATGCCAAAATGGTTATGTTATATCATAACAAAATGAGAGGTAAAGTATGAGCATGCCAGCCCCTATTGAGTCTAAGACGCAAGAATTAAAACTTAAATTGGTATCACAAACCTCGCTGCTAACAGCCCTTAGAATTGTTAAGTATCATGCTAGTAAGCTGGTATCTATCAAAATGAGCCGTAAGACGGCAATGAAAATCCAATCAAGCTTTATACCGCCTCAATCGGTTATGAATAACAACCCGTTTAAGACGCCTATTAAGTTTGAGGGCTTTGACATTACTATTGATGATGGCATGGAGTTTGAGGCTGTTGATATTCTATATGAGCGTGAATACGCTTATGATGACAACGATATAAGACGCAAGCTTAAGTCTTATACGCTGCAATAGGGGTTGCATAATGAGCTTTATCGGTGAGATAGATGCGGCTATTGGTGCTGACAGGTCAATAAAATGCGTGATTATCAGTCAAGCAATGATGGATTCGCTCAATGATAAGTCAGTCAGTATGCCTAATGATCTACTTGGCAAAGGTATTGATATTAGGGTCTTTGACAAGGCGATAGTTAATAATAAAGCTGTAATAGTTTTTGATGACCTTATCGATGACTTCAATCGCTGGGACTTGGGTGGTAATAGATTTAGCCCTGATTGGTATATAGAACCGTCAAAATCTATCTACACATTTATACTGATTAAGCTTCTTGATGAATTTATAAGAGAAAGAATGCATGAGCTTGATTGGCATAGCACCTTTAATAGGCCGATACAACCTATCAAGTATTTAGACGGCATTTAAAATAAGTCAATTTTACACCACCCTATATGGGTGGTTTTTTTACACCCAAAATAAGGCTATGCCATGACAGTGAGACGATTAATTAACAATGATTACAGCTTTGGTAATGGTCAGCTGGATATTATCAGCGGCAAAAATGAGCTGCTTCAAAAATGTAAGACCACATTGATGCAAATAAAAGGAGAATGGTTCCTTAATTATCGTGATGGCGTTGCCTGGGGTGATATCCTATCAAACAAAACAAACGTCAATGCGCTGGCAAGCCTAATTAGAAAGACAATATCAAGACTTAAAGGCGTATCTAGTATAGAGAGTATTGATATCGACATTGAAAATCGGTATGCCTATATCTTCATCAAAATAAACACTGATTTTGGATTGGTAGATCTAAGACAATCACTGAACGTACTGGAGCTGATAGCTAATGACGCAATTAACAAATAATGGATTTGAGCGAACGCGCCTCGTTGATAGATTGGCAGAAATACAATCAAAAGCGCGGGCGGTATTTGGTCAAGATATTGACTTATCTAGCGATACAATGGACGGGCAGCACCTAGGAATATTTTCTGAGGCGATCGGTGACCTTGATGAGCTGGCTGAATTAGTATGGCAGTCCTTTGACCCTGACCTTGCCAGCGGTGCAAGCCTATCAAGAATTGCCAAAATAAGTGGCATTGAGAGGAGTCAAGGTTCTTATTCCATTGCTGAGTTAACATTGACTGGCAAGCCGCAAGCATTAATCCCTCAAGGCTCTGTGGTTACTAATGAGAATGGCAGCCTTAAATTCTTTACTGTAGATGATGTAAAAATAGGATTGACTGGTACAGCCACTATTAATGCAATCCCTGAGAATATGGGGCCAGTATCAGCCCCCGCCGATACCTTAACTTCAATAAGAACACCTATATATGGCTGGGACTCAGTAACTAATGTCAATCCTGCCAGCATGGGTAAGAATAGAGAGACTGATCAACAATTAAGATTGCGGCGCCGTGACTCAGTAAATAAAGGCAACCGCAATATGATTGAGGCATTATGGGCTGCATTATCTGACTTAGATGGCGTGGCTGATGTAGCGGTCATTGAGAATAACACCAATGTTAATAACAATATCGGTATGCCGCCGCATAGTATTCAAGCTGTAGTTAAGGGCGGTGATGACAAGCAGATAGCCAGAACGATATGGACAAGTAAGACTGGTGGTACTGAGGTCGTTGGAAGTGCAGTTGCTAGTATCACAGACTTAGCTGGAAATATACAAGATATCAAATTCACGCGGCCTAGTATCGTTGAGGTCAGAGTTAAGGTTAATATCACCCCCCGTGCTGGCTGGTCGCATAAGACCGCAATTCAAATAAGAAATGCTATTTTTGAATTTATCAATTCTGAAAATAGAATTGGTGAGAGTCTGGTGCCAGGAACGCTATTTACGCCTCTTATGATTATTGGTGGTTTTTCTATCAACAAGATTTTTCTGGCTAGAAAGGGTTTTCAATACGCTGAGGAGACAATCGATATTGGATTTTCTGAAAGTGTAATTGTTGATATCAACAATATAGAGATTGTGCAGTCATGACAGATAAAATTGAGAAATACCCGATCTTAAAGACAGCTATGAGCAGAATTGGACATCAGTATGCTGATAGCGAGAAATTCAAAAAATTCATTGAAATTACCCTGGAGCCGATTGTTGAATTGCAATCGGTTCTTTTGCGAATGCTGGATATCGATGTAGATAATGCTAAAGGTTACAAGCTCGATCTTATTGGCCGTATCGTTGGTGCACCAGCGGTAATACTAGAGGCAATACCTCAGCCGTTTTTTGGCTATGACAATCAAGAAATGAGTGAGGGCTTTGGTGAGCTTGATGATCCAGATGCAGGCGGTCACTGGAGAGAGATGGGCCAGGTATCTAATACTGACTGGATTTTACAAGCTGATGATTATCGAACCTCAGTAAACGCTCAAATTGCTAAGAACAGTAGCAACTGCACCCCTGATGAGATTATAAGAGTGGCCCAGATTATCCTAGGAGAGGCTGTTGCATTCAAATACATTGAGCGGACAATGCTTATTGTTATAGCCCCTAAAGAGCCAGTGTTGAGAGCGCAAAGAGAATTTCTGAAATCAGTACTGCCAATACCAGCTGGCGTATCATTTATCACCCTCAATGGTCAGTATGATAGTTTTAATTTGACTGAGGCTGAAATATGGAACGAAATCAGCTATGAAGACTATTAAAGGAAAAACAAATGATTGAAAATATTTTTGAATTTGCAAAAGATGGTGAGCGGTCTGATGAGGGGTTAATTCTTGAAACGGGGTTTCCTAGAAATGAGAAACCCGCCCGCCAATGGTTCAACTCATTACTGCACTCAATGACTGCCAAGACTAATGAGGTTATCATTGCCCTTAATACCGTGGTGATCGAGTCAGCCACCAATGCTACCAATTTGTCTGATTTTATTGATCTGATGGCTAATGAGTTGGACGCTATGGCTGGTGAGTTCAGTACCTATACCCAGAGCAACGATTTTAATTTGGGCGAAATAAAAGGTCGAATGACCGCTATTGAGAACGATATCACTGAGACTTATGCCGTTGGCGATATTTATATCACTACTAAAAACCATACTGGCTCAGCGTCAATTGCCGCGCAACATGGGTATGGGGAATGGGTTCGGTATGGTGAAGGGCGAGTGCTTGTTGGTCAAGTCGCTGGAGATGGCGGATTTCCTTCATGGACAAAAACAATCAACACAACAACTGGTACTTATAATCACAAACTAGAAGTCAATGAATTACCAGCTGAGGGCTTCTTGATGCGTGAGGCTGGCGGGCATGGAGCGCGTGAGCACGGCCCTGGTGGTACTGGTTATGCCAGTGGTAGTACTCAGCAGACATTTACCCCTATCTCAAGCACCTCAACGGGCTGGCTTGGAGCCGCGCATAATAACGTGCAGCCGTCTATAGTAGTGGCAATGTGGGTGAGGACAGCATGATCAAGGAGATAATTATGCCAATTAACAAGGTTAAGCGAGCGGCCAGTAAAGGAAATGACTGGTTATTTGAGCTTGCTACTAGATTAGCAGAATTTATCAATACAACGTCATTGATAGGTTTTTCATTTTTCATGTTGATAGGTCTTGATGAGCTAGTTTATCAATACCCCTATCGAAAATTCACTTATGCCTCAAGCGAGTTTTTCTGGCTAGCAGTTTTGTCTTTAGGTATCTTGCAAATGATTGCCATGCTTAGATCCTCAGTGCGATCGAATCAAGCCAGCGGTATTGTATTGCAAATATCAGCTATTGTTTGGTTTGTCTTTGCAGTCACTTTTGGCCTTGATTACCCGCCAATTTCAACTGCCTTGCCAATATACAGCTTGCTGGCATTTATTTGCGCTGCTGGCGGTCATAAACTAATAAACGCTAATAAAGAGAATTTATGCGAGTGTAAAAAAAATAAGGATAGCTGATGATAGATACATATACAGCAGCTTTTTTGGCGGCAATCACGCCTCAAATTTTCGTTGCAATGATGGGGGGTATTGTTGGTACCAATATAAGCTCTGACATACAGCTATACGGACTAAGACTTACTATTCTTACCGCTATCATCACCTTGGCGATGGTTGGTGTGTCATCTGAGTACATGTCTGTCACCTGGGGTAATTATTCGCTATTAGGTCACTTACTGCTTGGCGGTATTGTTGGCATGTCTGGCATGAGACTGCTAGATGCCTTGAGATTAGCGCTGCCAGAACTGATGCATAGCCTCATTGAGCTGGCTGGCAAGTCAACGCTTGAATTGGTTACGGCGCTATTCAACAAGGCCAAAAAAATTATTGGCCTTTAAACAAAATTAATCATAACACGCCCGCCATTGAGCGGGCTTTTTTATGGGTGGTAATATGATAAGTAAAGATGATTTATTTGTATGGGCGCGTGGCAATCAAGGCAAAGGCTATCTAGTACAATCTCAAGTCGATGGTATTAATGCGTTGCTTTTAACAATGACGCCGCAAGCCGTGCAAGATGCACTATCGAAAATCAATGGTTGGCTAGTGAAAAGCAACCGAGTGATGTCCGATAAAGGTATTGAATTACTTAAAGACAGCGAGGGTTTGCGATTGAAAGCCTATCAAGACACAGGCGGCGTATGGACTATTGGTTACGGTCATACTAGCGCGGCTGGTGGCATGAAAGTTTATCCTGGGCTAACAATTACACGCGCACAAGCTGAGCAGCTCCTAAGAGACGATTTGGCTCGTATGACTTATCCCGTCATTGATGACTTGGTAAAAGTACCGCTCACGCAAGGTCAATTCGATGCCCTATGCTCATTCATTTACAATCTGGGTGCAACACAGGTCAGCACATCGACTTTGCTAAAACGCTTAAATCAAGGTAAGTATAATGAGGCGGCATCTCAATTTAAGCGTTGGAAATATGACAATGGGGTTGTACAAAAAGGTTTGGTTATACGTAGGGCTAAAGAGGAAGCTTTATTTCTATCATAGTAAGTCTTTTAGATATAAATCGATATCATCTATGCTAGAAAAGCACTCCTTATCGCCACCAAATCCTAGTCTTGGCTCATATCTATCATTGTATTTTTCTTTTAATATTTTTGATTCTATGTTCCAAGCTAGGTTTGGTTTTGCTTTGATGTCATGAATAACCTCATAATCATAAGGCATTGTCTTTGTACCACTAAATCTTGTCTTGATACATTTAGAGGTTATACCTACTTTATAAAAAGACTCTTTGTTATTAAAGCATTTTATAACATAAAGAGTAGCAAGTCCTTTGCTATTCTTATCGCAGGCTCGCTTAAATTTTGTTTTTGTCCAGCCTACATTTATTCTACCGCATAAACGACAACCTTTGCCCCTTATGTGGCTGTCAGGCAATTGCTTGAAGTCGCCATGATGTTGACAAGTAATTGTTACTTTATTGATATTACTTATGTATTCTGTTTTATCGTAATTATAATAATCGCCATGCGCTTTTTTAGACTTATCAATAAACTGATCGGTAGTTAAGGTTGAGTTACCAGCACAATCACTACAACCTGAACCCCTTAAATGAGATCTTGATATTTGACTGAAATCACCGTGCTTAGGGCAAGTAATGATCACTTTACTTCTTGAGTTTTTATAGCAGGTTTTACTGTAGCTATAATAATTATTATGCACTTTATTAGCTTTATCTACAAAATCACCTGTATTACTTCTACCTGTACTAGCGCATGAGGGACAAGCACCGCCCTTCAAATGATTAGATGGTATTATTTCAAATTCACCATGCTCATCGCATATGACTGTGACATAGGAGTGGTTATTCTTATACTCCATCTTACTGTAATCGTATTTTAAGCCGCCATTTTCATCTAGGTGCCTGGCATGGTTCTTTTGTATTACTTTATCAACGAATATTTCATTGAGTGATTTATCGTTACCTCTACCTTGATTTTGTTTTTTTGTGCCAGTATAATTATTTACAGTCATTAGATACTCCCAGTATCGACTTGATTAGAAAACCTCATTTGTTAGCGCAAATGGGGTTTTTGTTTGTCTCTTAATTATACCAAAACAAATTATCAATATCACCTATATGCTTGTTTTGTTTGGTAATTAATATAATTATTAGGCAATATAATATATGAGTAAAAATATATGACCATATCACTACTTGTTAGATTTTGGCGTGAATTTTTGATTTTGCTGCTGGCAGGTTTACTCTGCTTATCGCTCGTTATCCATGATAGGCAGTCAAATAAGATTGATCTCATTAAGTTAAGCCATAAGCAAGAAGCCACTGAGTTGAGGGCCAATTACGAGGCAAAGGCCCGTCAAATTGAGAGCGAAAACTATGAAAAAACTATTAATGCGATTAACGAGGCAAAAATACGTGAACAGGTTATTGTTGCTGATAATGCTGATGCCCGTGCTGCTGTTAACAGCCTGTCAGACACAATCGACAAACTTGCCAGCAACGCCCAAACCGATGCCGAATATCGAATTGAGTACGCCGCTACCACAGGTCAGCTACTCAAAGAATGTAGCGGATCAATTACAGAACTGGCAAAAGCGGCTGATGGACACGTCAACGACATCAGACTCTTACAACAATCAAGAAGATAAATAAAAAGGCCCCGCTCTCATTTTTGAGGGCGGGGCCTTTTTTTGTGCCTGGTTACTGAGCTTTAAATTCATAAAAATCAGCATCACCCTCTGTCACAACATTGTCAAATACCGTGAAATTACGTCCTTCATAGCTCCATAATTCAACATATCCATCTAAGCAAGATTCATGACATACGCCGTTATCACGCAATACATCAGTAGTTATTTCCTTGCCAGCCAAGTTAAGCAGTATAGTAATCATAGCCTTGTCCTTTTTATTTTTCATTAATGTTATAACATAACAATTATTCAGATGCCTTCAACGTATCGAGATAATCAGCCCATTCTTGCAGCATTTCTTTGCGCTCATCTAAATACTGAGTACGGTTATAGGCGCGGCCGTGTAAGTCTCTGACTCTGTGGCCTAACTGCATCTCAATGTACTTATCATCATATTTAAGCTGCTCTGCAATCATTGTGCGGGCGCTGGCGCGGAACCCATGTATTGTATGGGTATCACCACTGATACCAAGTCGCTTTAGCGCTTGGTTCATGGTGTTTTCGCTCATTGGTTGGACGGTGGTGTGAATGGCTGGGAATACGAACTCACTTCTTTGATGCTTAGACAGCTCAGTGAATATCTCTAACGCTTGTGCTGGCAGGGGTACTACCAGTGATACTCCAGTCTTGCGTTTTGTCTTGCGAGGCGTGAATGTCCATGTAGCTCTTTCAAAATCTATCTCAGACCATTTAGCATAGCGCATCTCGCCAGCTCTGACAAATAGAATTGGCATTAATTTTATAGCGCATTTAACTTCAAATGAGCCATTGTAATCATCAATAGCACGTAGCATCTGGCCGAACTCATCTGGGTCAGTGATAGCAGGGTAATGCTTAACTGGTGGCTGCTTTAAGGCGCCTTTTAGATCCTGAGTAACATCACGCTTACATTTTGCGGTTTGGACGCCATACCTAAATACCTGACCAGCCAGCGATTTCATTTTTAGGGCCGTCTCAAGGTAGCCCTTTTCCTCTATGGCCCTACACGCATCAAGCACGTCAATAGGCTCTATATGGTTAATGGGCATGGCTCCAATATGCTCACTAAGATAGGCAGCATACCGTCTATTATTCTTGTGGGTAGCAGGGGATAAATGCGTTTGTCTGGATATATACTCCTCAGCCACCATTTCGAAAGTATTATTAGATTCTAATACTTGTTGGCGCTTCTCAGCTTTTTTAACATTGCGGGGATCATCGCCATTGGCTAGATGATACTTAATATCAGCTCTCATTTGTCTTGCGGCTGCCAGTGTAATTTCTGGATATTGGCCTAGTGTCATTGTCACACGCTTTTTGGTGACGGGCACAGTAAAGTCTTGCCGCCATGATTTCGAGCCAGCGGTGCTGACATGCAGATATAAGCCGCCGCCATCAGTTAGAGTGTAAGGTTTGTCAGCTGGCTTGGCTGAGCTGACTTGCGTGTTATTGAGGGGCTTTACGATTTTTGCCATTTTTACAGTATCCTTTATTGTTCTTTTGGGGTAGTACTGTCTATTATACTGTAATAATAGCGGCAAACAAAGATACGTTATGGGTATGTATGGGTATGTATGGGCAACAAAAAACCCCGCAAAGCCTTATGTATGGGGCGATACGGGGTTGTATGGGTATATTATGTGGTGCGCCCACCAAGACTCGAACTCGGATCGATCGCTTAGGAGGCAACTGCTCTATCCTGTTGAGCTATAGGCGCATTATGGAGTGACATTGTAGGAAAAAGCAGTCATAAAAGCAATCAACAAAAGATAAATAAAGACAATTTATTCTTACTCACCATTGCTAAGCGCGTCAGTGACATCTACAGCATGATCACCTGACGCATTTTTTGTCTGGGAGGTTGGTTTAAATAAGTCATTTACACTGTTATGATAACCACTGATATTTTCATAATCATATTTTTTTAATATATCTTGACCTGTACTCGACAGTAAAAAACTACGGAAGTTAATGGCAGTCGTATTGTCTGTCAAAATGACACCTTCAAGAGCTTGTTCATTTTTTAGAGCATATTTGAAGGGGTTTAGAGTCTGTATCTCTTTATCTTCATTGTTTTTCTGACTCTGACTGCTTCTATTTTGAGCCTGTTGCAATTCTGACTGTAGGAGTGATATCCGCTCTGTAGACAGGCTATCGTCATTGGTAATAATCAAATCTGTATTAAAAACAAAATTAGAGTTTTTGTCTTCGTTATGGTTACCGATTGATACTGTGAGAATGTCGTTAGAAGGTACATAGCTAGCTAAAACCTGCACATGCGGATAACGAGCCTCAAAGCTCACAATGACATCATCCAAAGGTATCTGTAATTTCTCCTCTGCTCGAATATATAGCACACTATCAGCAATCTCTCTTGGTTTATCACCCTTCGTATTAGAATTTGGTTCACTTCCATTTGCCATGATGGGCAATGGGTCTGTGTTTTTGCGATTATTGGTCCATAACCAAATGCAGACCGCGATAAAGATTGTGAGCAGCAGCAAGACTAGCCCAGCTAGCAGTAGTTTGTAGTCTTTCATATATTACTGCTCTTTTATTAATTGGTTCATGGAAAAGTTTATATACAGGGTGTTATTTATTTTTCAAAGCTTTTGTTCTAGTACTTCATCGGTTAATTCAGCCAGCATATCAGCAAAGATATCTGTGTCTGCAGAAGGGGTCGATGCTTGTTCTTCATTATTTTTCTCAGCATGGTTATCGGATTGGCGATCTATTACAGAGTCAGGTTGGTCATTCAATACCTTAGCAGGCGTAGTAGTTTGTTGCGCTGCTAACGGCGATTCACCTGCTAATAGTCTGTCTTTTAACCATTTAAACCCATGCGCTTCCCACCATGATTCAAAACGTGGCAGCGTGCTACCACGTACTGCTACAGGTAAATCTAGCGTTCTCAGTTTCTGCGCAAGTACAGGATCGCTAATAGCTTGATGGATGCTCAAATAAAGTGAGCTACTGTCGTCCTTATATGGTCGTCTATTCTGCCATGACCTGTCATCGATCTTCATACGTGGCAGTTGCCACAACTCACCGCGATAATACACGACGTATAAACGTTGTCTCGGATGAACAAAAATGGCATCAATGGGACGCAATGGCATAGTATTAAGTAATCTCGTCGATAGAAAGTGTTATTTAGATACAGGTTGTAAAGGTCAATTCAAAAGCCGTAATGAAACTTATTTCATAGTATATGTGAGTGATAATATAAAACGACACTAAATGTCGCAAGCTTATTATAATATCGGTATCTACACTAGTAAACGATAACCATCAATGGCACACTGATAGCAAATTCGGATGTCAACATTATCAGTGGGTATGTAGAATTTGCTACTATGGTTGTTTTTATTTATGGCGTTCATGCTAGCAGAAATGCATCATCGTAACGACCACCAAACATGGATTGATGAGTATCGATTTTTGTTTTGTCTGGACGTTTTATAGTGTTTTTGACATTGGATACAGACATCCCATCTATAAGTGAAGCCTTTTTTTATCAGTCCTAGTGTCTCACCCTTATTCCAATCAGATTATTGTCTATGTTCACTATTATTCAGTCGCACCGTACCGAAAACCTCGTTGATCAATTGCTTGTACAATATCAGTCCAAGGATCAGCCTGTTTTTGAGCCTTTTATTGTCATTGTACCGTCAATGGTATTGGGCGATTGGTTGGATAAAACCATTGCTAGCCGTGCTGGTATTAGTACCTTGGTGCGTACTAAATTTTGGGGTCAGTATCAATGGACATTGATGCAAGATGTATTGACCCGTCATAATGCACATTTACTGGCGCAAAACCCTCAGGCGACAACCCTAAATGTGCCTGAAGTGGCGGTGTTGTCACCAACAGTGATGCAGTGGCGGTTGTTTGGGTATTTAACGTACTACCAAGAGTTGATTGTTGCAGATGAAAAGCATCCAGTTCATCCACTACTTGCGTCTTTGATTGATGACCCGCAGGAAAGTGCTCAGCAAGACAGCTTACAACAGGACAGTGTGCGACAGGATAAGGCGCAACAAGATGCTCGTATTTGGCAGCTGGCAAGTGATTTGGCGAGAGTGTTTAACCGTTACTTGACTCACCGTGAGGATTGGCTAGCATTATGGTCGCACAACAAGCCGCTGAATGTAGGTGAGTTGATAGCGGATAAAGATGCCTTGTCCCTGCGCTTTGATAAATATGCGCGCGGCACGCCTGAGTGGTTGGTTGAGCATTATGTTGAGTTAGAAGGTGCCCAACGATTTTTATGGTCGCATTTATTTGCTGATGTTCATCTACATCGTGTAGCACTGGAGCGTGCGTTTTGGTCGGCTCTAAAAGATAACAAGGCCAATGAGCGTGACCAGTTACCCAAAGTACTGCGTATATTTACCATTCAACAGCTGCCACAGACTGAGCTTGATTTTTTGCAAAGCTTGTCAAAATACATGGATATCACGCTATTGCATTACAACCCATCAAAGCTGTTTTGGGCAGATATCGTTGATAAATCTTGGCTACAGCGCCAGCAGATTATCAATCCGGAGAGTGTGTTTTTACGTGATTATGGTCACAGTTTGTTGTCACGTCTGGGTAAGCAGTCGCGTGATGCGTTTGCGATGCTTGCCAACTTATCAGGTAATGAGCAGTACGATGATTCGCTGGTTGAATGGCAAGATAATTTTGATGATACGCTGAGCGTTGGTTTTGATGATGAATTTTCTGCTGAATATATTGATGATAGCAACACTCAAAATAGTCCAAGCTTATTAAGGCGTTTGCAAAATGATGTGTTGATGCTTGATGAGCAATCTACCCAGCAAGCAACGGCTGCTACAGTCTCACAAGCGGTAAGTCAACAAGTAGAGCTAAGCTTTGATGAAGAGAAGCAAGAAACGGCTTGGTATGAAGATGAAGCGTTAGAGAATAAGCGCTTTGAGAAAGACCGTTTTTGGGCAATCTCCTCACAAGATAATAGCCTAAGCATTCATTCATGTCATAGCTTGCAGCGTCAGCTTGAAGTGCTGCGTATCATGATTGGCCGTTGGCTAAATGAACCTGTCAAAGCAGGTGAAAAAAAGCGCCATATCTCTGATATTGTGGTATTGCTACCGGATGTTGAGCGTCATCATGCTCTGATTGGCTCTATCTTTGTCAATGGTAAAGGTCAGGATGGTTTGACTTTGCCTGCCAAGGTGACGGGTGTTGTCGATGCGGACATTCGCCAGTTATGGGAAGCGATTATTGGTTTTTACAAACTATTGGGTAGCCATAACGCTCGTTTTGAAGCGGCTGAAGTATTAGACTGGTTGATGCTACCGCCTTTATTTGAAAGCTTTGGGCTGACTCATGAGCAAATGAGCCGTGGTTGTGATTTGTTGGTAGAGGCAGGTTTTGTCCGTGGTTTTGACGAGCTGCATCTCAAGCAAACGTTGGACAGTAATGATTACGACTATCGTTTTAGCTTTGCACAGGCATTAGACAGATTAACCCTAGGTTTGATCATGCCAGAGGCTGAACTAAGCAACTGCTTATATGCTCTAAATGACGATGAATGGCCAAGTACGGCATTACCAGAAATGACCTTGCCATTGCCACAAGTTAGCCTAAATGATGCGCTAATTGTGGAAGCGCTTTGCCGCATTTATACCGGTTTGGTTGCAAGTCGTGATGACCATACACAAAAAATGAAGGCGGAAGATTGGCTCGATCAAATTGAGACACAAGTTATCCATCGCTATTTTGGCGATGTAGATCAGACGCGTACCATGCGCGCTATCTACAATGCGATGAATGGTTTTAAATCAAGCCTACGAGCCAATCGTCATTATAGACAGTATTCTAGCGGTGCTATCGACAATAGAGAAGTAGAGCAGAGGTTGGCAGGTGTAGAGCAACTACCGCTCAAATTGAGCTTTATGCTAGACAGCATTGAAGCGGAGCTTGAGAGTCAGCAGGTCAGTGCCGAGCCCACTGGAGTAATCACCTTTGGTCGATTCGGTGCATTAAGAAATGTGCCGTTTGAGTTGGTAGTGATGCTCAATATGGATCTCTCCGAGTTCCCTGCGCGTGATCGTGATAACCGCTATGATTTGATGAAAGCGACCAATGCCCGACGCGGCGATAGAGTGAGTGAAGATGATGACAATGGCGCATTTTTAGATGCGCTGCTGTGCGCGCGTAGTGCTTGCTGGATGTTTTATAACGGCCAAAGCTTGACGGACACTCATGAGCATCTGCCCGCCAACCCAGTGAGTGAGCTATTGCAGTTCCTGCAAGGAGAGGTGCAATGGCAGGTGAACTCGCTTGAAGAGTTAGCAGCATTGCCCGAGAGTATTGATCCAACCACCGAGAGTCTCAAGCGCTATCTGCCTAAATTAATTAAGCAGTGGCTAGTGACTGAGCATCCTGCGTTGCCTTTTCATGAGAGTCTGTTTGAGGCAGAAATTGAAAGCGGTGATGTTTCTGAGCAAGCGTCTCTTAATAACAATGATAACGTTGATATTAGTGCTCAGGATACCGACCCAGTCGATATGATTGATGAGTTAGACGCTTTGTTAAATATGGCCATGCGTAAAACTAAGCTGGCTCAGAAAAAGCAGTTTCCGCCTGCACCGATTTGGCAAGCAGTTTTTGATACATTGAAAGGTAGAGTGTCTAGTGAGTATAAGGAGCTGGTTGGCCTGCCCACAAAAGCACAGTATGAGTCAATCGCGCAGGTGCTTGGTCAAGGCTTGGGACAGTTAGGCCGAGTAGATATTCACACTTTGTCTACACTGGTTGATCTGTTGGCACTAGATACGACTGTTGATGCTAGCGATGTCAATAGCATGATAGAAGCGCTCATCCAAGCATTATCTGATAGTGTATTTGATATTGGGGAAATAGATATTGAAGGGGCATTGGCTTACCAAGTGCGCCATCCTACTAAAGCGTTCTTACGGTCTCAAAAGGTGCATGTAGTGCAAGGTGAAGAAGCATTGTCACACCAAGAGCCGCTATTCTTAGATAACCTAACCACCTATCAAATCAAAGATCATTTGATTAAACAGTTGGTTACTGATGAAGGTGAAAATAACAATACAGCGGCTGAAACCGTCACTCCAATTTTGATGTATCAAAAAATTATGCCAGCTGGGGTCGCTCGCCAAACCACATTACCCAATCAACAACAGAAACTGCAACAGCAATGCGTAGAGTTTAAAGAACAATTAATTGCTAATGGCTTTGATGAAAGTAATATTCTTGACGAGAGTGAAGCAGATAGCGTTACAGCCTTACGGCTATTGACACCAACTGCCGAGCACCCTGTTCAAATAGAACTAAAAAACATACTAAATAGCACTAATAGCGATTCAAAAGACCAAATAGATATAGAAGTACTGCTCAAGCTATTGCCAAAAGTCATTAAAATAAAAGGCTCAGTACCAATATTAGCACCCATATCAGTTATTCAGGCGGGTGTGCCTTATGCTAAGCAATCACCTAAGCAGTGGTTAAATATCTTGCCCAATTCTGCCAGTCCTAGGCATTTACTTAAGTTTTGGTTGTCACATTTGTATTGGCAAGTGGCCAGGCATACAACTGCCGAACAAGTGGCATCAAATGACGGTATGAGTATTTGGCGCTTTAATGAGGCTAGCTCGCAAGTTGGTAACTATAAAGATGTAATCGCATTTAAACTAAGCCCAGTCGTTTATGAAGACGCAGTAATTGAGCTGATAAAATGGGCTATTTTTGGCAAGTTAACGAGTCAAGTTCCTATCACGTTACTGCCAGAATATGCACTGAATTACCTTGATAAGTACCTAGCAGCTGAGGAAGGTGATGGCAATCGCTACTGGCCAAAACGTACCGACTTCTCGGACTGGTTAAGACCTAACTATAACTCAGACACGGTATACGATACTTGCTCGCAGCATGCCATTTGGCAATATGTGCTACGTGACCAAGATGCGTTTAAGGCATTATCAGCGGCGTTGACTACATTAGCCCCGCCACTGTATGAGCCGATGTTTGATGCGTTAGCTAACTTAGATGGCTAATAATTCAGAGTAGTATTTTTGCTTTCTTGCTCTAATAGATAATAATTAAAAGTATACGCCCATATGACAGACCCTATCGACTCAACCAATACCATTGACTTGTCTACACAACCGAATTTATTTGATGAATATTCAGATGAGCTGCCTGTGTCTGCTGAGCCTAAACATAAAGCTGATGTCATACCGGCAGTTGACGTCGATCTAACGGGTAAGCACCTGATTGAAGCCTCAGCTGGTACTGGTAAGACTTGGACGCTGACGGGTATTGTACTGCGCCTACTGATTGAAGCGCGACGTGCGCCAGAGCAAATCATCGCCACAACCTTTACTCGAGCGGCTGCTGCCGAAATGCGTCAGCGTATCCACGACCGCTTGGTAGATTTTTATCAGTTACTACAATGGGTCAATAGCCTGAGTGCTGACACTAACAATAAAGAAAGACTGTACCCCAACGTACTGCAAGTCATGCCTGAAAATGATGCTGAGGATATACAAACAGACAGTGGTTCAGACGCAAACGCAAACGTTGAAACGGGCATTGATGAGTTAAATCAAGATCTTGCTACTGATAGGCAAGTGGCGGCTGAAAAACGTAAACAAGCAAAAAAAGACCGTGAGGACTGGCTGGTTAATCAGGCCAAATATGTACGCTTAGATAGCATGATGCAAGATCCTATTAACTTGCATCTCGTCGGTTATTTGCTAGATCACGTGTACAGTTACCCCATGTCTGAAGCTATCAGGCGTACGGCACTGGTACTAACTACCCTAGATAATCTATTTGTAGGTACACTCGATAGCTTGGCGCAAAAATGGTTGACGGAATACAGTAGCGAGACTGGTCACCAGCAAGGTATGGGCATTATTGAAGACAGCAGTATTGAACAGGTCACCGATAGCATTATCCATGATGAGCTACGTCAGTTTCAAAGCCGCTTATACTATGAGCAGCCTAAACTTTACGCGCTAATGGATCAGCAAGGTAAGCTGTCTGCAGTGGGCGATCATCAGAAATATGTGACGCGCTCGCTTAACTTTATTTCTGCACCGATTGATGAGATAAGGCTTGAGCAAAGCTTTGATTTTGGTGCATACGAAAAGCTAATCAATGAGTTTTCTCAGTTAGATTTAGCAGATATCCAGCCTTATTTGAATCCTGATTATAGAAAGTCTCAAGGATTCCGCGGTGGCTCTAATCTAACCAAACAGTTTAATGCCATTATTGAAGTACATCAAAAAATATCGCAGTATCAGTTGACCTTTAATAGCTATTTAAATGAGAACGAAAACAAGATTTTGACATCATTGCAGGATGCCAGATACCCCAATGAAGATGGCAAAATTAAGAACTTTAATAAGAATAAAGAAAAGGAACATCAGACACTTTTTGAGCTAGAAACTATTAGTAAATTAATGGCCATCTTGGACATGCTTGACAGTTTAAATCAGCATATTTTGTTTGTATTAGCCAATTTGAACCGTCATATTGTGCTGGCTGTGCGTAATAGGCTGCCAGTCATTTTAGAAGAGCGTGGCGAGACAACATTTAGTTTGCAAATGGTACGTTTAAACCAAGCATTAACTGGTCGTCAAGGAGATAAGCTGGCTCGTTATATTCGCTATCATTACCCTGTGGCATTGATTGATGAGTCGCAAGATATCAATGGTGAGCAAGCCATTATGATTGAAAGCATTTATTTGCCAAAGAACAAACGCAAACAGTCGGATGGTGATAAGCAGGTAATTACTAAGAAAGCTAGTCATGAGTTTCTACTATTGGTTGGTGATCCTAAGCAGGCCATTTATGGGTTTCGTGGTGGCGATGTGGCTAATTATAACTACATGAAAGCCCAGTTTGATAAGAGCGCGCTTTGGACGCTTGATATCAATCGCCGTTCTAATGCGGGTGTGATTAACGCATTGAATTGCTGGTTTGGTATGGCTAATGCCACAACTGCTGAGAACAAGCTGTCGCAGCTAGGTACTGGGATTCATTACCAACATATCACAGCAGCAAAACCGGAATATGAGCTGTCTTGGTTTAATGTGTCAAATAGTTTAGATGATTTACTGGTGACAGAGGTGCTTTCTGCTCAGCCAGTGAGCTTATTGCACCTGCCTTATGACAAGGACAAAGAGTTTGATTATGATGAGCATGAAATAACAGCTCGCCATATAGCTACTTTGCTTGCTAGTGGTCAGACACTTAAAGGCAGGCCTATTCAGCCCAGTGATATCGGGGTGCTGGCACGTGCCAAAAAGGATTTAAAACGAGTTGAAGATGAGCTGGTAAAACTTAATGTACCGACCTTGACCACCAGTGATGTTAGCATCTTTGAGACTATTATGGCAGAAGATGTGGCAGCATTGCTGAGTGCTATGTTATACCCGTATCGTCATGACATGATTAATCGGGTGTTGACCAGTCATCTATACGGACTGAGTATCAAAAACATCAAAGCCATGATGACAGACCATGAGTCAGGAGTTACTGAGGGTAGTAGTACGCCAAGCTCTCATTCAAACAGTTCTAACTCGAAAGGCCTCTCAGCTAATGACGCTATTGACAATAAAAAGAGCTATCAAGACTTTATTACCTATCTAAAAGAAGGTGCACAGCGTTGGCAACATTTTGGCATATTGTCGGCGCTGCATTATTTATTAGATAAAAGCCCCGTACAGCCGCAAGGCGTTTGGCAGGCCTTAGCTGCGCATCCAGAAGGTGACCGTCATATTATGGACTTGCGTCATGTGATGGACATCTTGGCACAATACGGTTTAGGTATGGGCGAGTATGAGTTGCTGGCTTGGTTTAGGCAGCAGATAGATACAGCGCCCAATAGTGATTGGGCTAAGCAGTATCCACTGCCGACAGAGTCTGGCGTGCAGCTAATGACCATTCATAAGTCAAAAGGGCTTGAGTTTCCCATTGTCTATGTATTGGGAATGGGTGACGCCAGTAGGAAGTCTGGTAATAAAGAAGACTATGGGCTGTATTTATATAACGCAGATCAAGCACCTTCAGCGTTAGTACAGCAGTCGATAGATAATCAATCAACAGGAAATCAGCGCCGCTTCTCACCACTGCAAGGCTCTGCTACGGATGAGGGCTATTATACTGATATCGAGACACAAGAAGGTTTTGATGAGATCAGGCGGCTTGGTTATGTAGCATTTACTCGGGCCAGTGAGCAGCTTTATGTTGTGCTGCGAGATCCGAGTAACAAGACAGGGTTTGAGCTAAAGCCAGTATTTTATTGGTTTGAATCTGCAGAGGCAAAGTTTGAACTACCTGATAGGCTCAAAGGTATCGTAGGTATGCTCAGAGGTCATAAAGTTAATGAGTTCTATGACAATAACTACGCAAGCAATGGTGCTAACTCAGCAGGTGTAAATGACAATGTTCAGCTAACCGCCGCCAAATCAGATGCTCATAAGCCTACGACAGAGGCTATTGAGTACGCGCCATTTGCAGAGGTTATGAAAACCAATTATTTTTATGGTTGGGCCAAGACCAGCTTTACCGCTTTGGCGCGTCAGCTAGATGAATCTACACAAGCAATGGCGATAGTGGATGAGCGTATTGATGATGCGATAGACATTGATATGACAGCGTCTTCAGTTTCAGATCTCACTTCACTTAATAACGACGAATCTCTCGAACAAGGTGATGAATTCAGTCTCAAGCCAGAAGATGATATCCGCTTTACTTTTGTAAAAGGTGCCAATGCCGGTACGTTTTTGCATGAGATATTTGAACAGATAGATTTCGCCAACAAAGCACAGTGGTCTCAGGTAATTGATAGAGCGATTAATAGTTATCAGTTGCCGCTCATATATAGTAGTGCGGAACAACAGGATCGTAGATCACAAAGTAAGATACCAAAAAATCGCGATGGATCCAACTTTGAGTCAATAGACACAACAAAACATGAGGCATTGATCAATTGGATCGAAGAAGTGCTTCATGCACCGCTATTAGCTTCTAATCAACCCTTGATTGCTCTTGACAAAGGTAAGCGATTTGCCGAGTTAGAGTTCAATATGGGGCTGTCAGAGAATTTTAAAGCACAGGATATCAGTAATCTTTTCCAACAGTATTTACCTGATGAGATAGATAAGCACGTCACTCTAGTGCCACAAAACAAAGCATATCTATATCGCTATCTAAGAGGTGAGATTGACTTAGTGTATGAGCATGCTGGCAAGTATTATGTGGTTGATTATAAAAGTAACTTTTTAGGAAATAGCCTAAGCGATTATAATGAGAATACACTCAAGCAGACAATGTCCAAAGCAGGGTACTGGTTACAAGCAGCAATCTATCAAGTAGCATTACATCGTTTCCTTGCGATGAGAATCAGTGATTATGTAGGTAACGAAGATAAATATCTAGGTGCTGTAGAGTACGTATTTTTACGCGGTGTATGTGATCCAAGCGCTCAGGTAGCTACTACGCCTATATCACAAGATGAGGTTCAATCTAATCACAATAACTTGAGCGATAGTAGTTGTTATGGACTGGTTACTTGGGATATTCCCATCGCTTTTATCAAAGGTTTAGATGCATTGTTTGGCCTACCTAATTAATAAATCTCATATAACAATCACGTAGCCAGAAATTATTACAGCAGTTAATCAGATTAAAAAGAGACAAATATACGATGAGTAATAATAACAACAGTAAGAGCAAGTCAGCCATTAGCCTACAAGAGAGCTGGGCAAGTAATCTGAGTGATTATATTTTGCTACGCCGCCAACAGACGCATGTAGCGTATGACGCGGCAGATGCAAAGACAAATGATGAAAGCAAAAAAGTCGGTAAGTCAGAAGGCAGTGATTTATTTACTGCTCTATTTGTTATTTTAGCGGCTCATTTGGAAGAAGGGCATACTGTATTAACCATTGATGCAGCCGATCATGAAGCTCCTATGCAAGGTCAAATTAATGGAGAAGAAGTCACATTATATGCATGGCAGCAGCAATTATTAGAGATATTAGCAACACCAATTTTTGCACTGATTGATACCCAGATAAAAACGCAAATAGATACGCAAACAGACGATGATACGACAATGGAGGTATCGCTATTTGTATTACTAGATACTCTATTTGCTCAGCGAGAGTACCTGTGGGCGCAGCTAGTACTTAGTAACCATGAGAAAGAGACGTTGATCAAACGTTTTGATGCGATTACTCTATTATATCAGCGCTTGAAAAATAGCGACTTAAGTACTTTCGTTCACTTGATCCATGAGCATACTTTATTTGCCAATATTAATACGAATAATGATGATAACAACTATAAGAATAGCCTAAGTAAAAATAATCAACCAATTGTTTATAGCATAACTGAAAGTGAAAAAGCCAAGAAATCAATAATCACGTTTTGGCTACATCGCACATGGCAAGCAGAATTCAATTTAGCACAGCATATCAATCATATTTTGAGTCAGCAGATAGTGCCTCTAGACATCGTTGTGCCTGAGAACTTAAATGACCAGCAGATAGCCGCTATCAATGTGGCAAACAATAATGCATTTAGTATCATTACTGGTGGCCCAGGAACAGGTAAAACCTACACCGTTGCTCAGTTAGTCATCGCGTTGCAACAAGCAACAGAAAGTAGGGGAGATGAGTCTGAACATATTAAGTTTAGTACGGACAGTGCTAGCCTAGCATTAGCAGCGCCAACGGGTAAGGCGGCCCAGCGTATGCAAGAGTCTCTGCAGGCAGCTTTAGACGACGCAAATGTAGATCTGCAATTACAAGAAGCAAAAACCATCCATCGTCTACTAGGTATTGGTCGAACAGGTAGACCACGTTACGATGCCAAAAACCCACTAGGTGAGAATATTATCATCGTTGATGAAGCATCTATGCTCGGAGTTGAGTTGGCCAACTATCTTGTGAGCGCAGTAAAGCCAGGTGCTAGGCTGATATTATTAGGAGATGCGAATCAGTTGGCAGCCGTCGATGCAGGAGCAGTATTAGCTGATCTCTGTCACATTCCGCTACTGCAACCCATTCATGCAGAACTAACCGAGAGCCGCAGATTTAGCGCCGAGTCAGGTATCGGTAAGCTTGCTACTCAAATCAATAAAGCAGAGACAAACCTTCAAGCTATTTGGCAGTTATTAAGACAAGACGATGCCTTAAATTTCCAATACGTTAATACGTTACAAGCGGAATCTATATTAAATAACCAGCTAAAAAATAGCCTAAGTAAGGAAAAAATTATCTTAAAAGTCTCAAATAATTACCAATCATACATAAATAAAATTAAGTATTTACTAGAAAGTCTAGTAGAAAAATCCATGCCAGAGTCAGTTAAAAATACTATTTCTTCGCTAATGGACGTATTTAATCAATTTAGAATATTAACTGCTGGTCATAGTGGTGAGTGGGGCGATCATTATATTAATAACTATCTCACTCAATGGCATCTGACAGAGTTAGAGTTACCATTAGGTCAAAATACATGGTTCCATGGTCGACCTGTTATGGTGCTACAAAATAATTATGAGCTTGGATTATTTAATGGTGATATTGGTTTCTGTTTACAAACATCAGATGAGCGAAACCAATTAGAAGTTTTCTTTGAAAATAAAACACAAGGGATAGCTGTTAATTTGTTAAATGAGGAGGTGATAGCTACAGCGTATGCAATGACCATTCATAAGTCGCAAGGATCTGAGTTTGATCATGTTGCCATCACTTTTGATAATAGTCATGCAAGATTGCTGAGTAAAGAGCTCGTCTATACGGCAGTGACTCGTGCTAAGAAGCAGGTAACAATATATAGTACAAAACATGCCCTAGAAAAAGCAGTTCAAACACCGACTGAGCGCCATACTGGTTTGGCATTACAATTCTAATAATTCGTTCAGGTTGTTGTTGGCGCAATAAGTCAGACCAATAAAAAAGCATCCAAATTGGATGCTTTTTTAGGACTTAACGATTCAATAAATTAAGTCTAATACTTAAACTTTATCTTCTTTGATTGCATAGATACCTGGAAGGTGACGCAAGTAACCATGAAAATCCATACCACAACCATAAACATAGCGATCTGCAACATCAATACCCACAAAGTCTACGTTGAAATCTGTAACTTTGCGATCGTGTTGCTTATTAAGCAAGACGCAAGACTCAAGTGACAGAGGCTTTTCTTTACTTAGTTCTTCAACAACTGCTTTCAAGGTAACGCCTTCGTCAAAAATGTCATCGATTAGCAATACGTGTTCACCTTCGATACTAACATCAGGCTTAAATTTCCAATCAAGATCGTTAGTACCTTCGTTATCACGATAACGGGTTGCATGGATATAGTGCATGCGATGATAGAACGTAAGGTGTGTCAATAGTTGACCAGCTGGGATCAATCCGCCGTTCATAACGACCATAACGATTGGGTTTAGACCAGCATAGTGTAGATTTAGCTGAGCGGCCAAACGCTCATAAGCAGCAGCTACTTCGATACTGCTGATAAGGCACTCTGAGTTGCGTAATGTTTTTTCAATTTCTTGGTTACTGATTTGGGTCATCGGGTGCGCCTTTGGTAAAAAGTGCCGCTTATTTTAGCAAATTTTAAAAAAATTTCCCAATAGCATATGACTGTTGAGACAAAATTATTTCAAGTTTTAGGATTATTCTGGTTTTTCTATAATAAATGGACGGTAATAATTAGCCAAACGATTTAATGAGCTGTCAGGCAAGTCTGGTAATAGCTTATTCAGTGCCATGCTCATGCCTTTATCAATTGCCGATTTGGCAACTGGCACTGATTTACGCTTGATCATACCGAGTTTTAAAGTCTCAGCATAGCGACTAACAAAATGGGTCAATGTTTCTTCGTTCATGGTTTCGAGTGCTGTTTTAAACTTGGTTCTATCTACATGTTCAGGTGTGATAGCAGCAAAGCCTTCAACGATAGTTTTGGCATCTGTTTCTGACAGCTTGAAGCCAACACGTTTAACACCTTTATTGTCTGTAAAAGTTGCATGATCTCTTAAAAAGTTAAAACTTGGCAATACGTCTTTATTATTTTCTTTACCTAGTAAGATATTAAGTAGAGTGTCTGTTGCACGTTCAATTGTACTAACGATTTTACGCATAGAAGCTTGACGCTCAGGATTTGGAATAATTTCTACCAAACCAATCAATAGGTTGTCGGTAAGGTCACGTGCTGTCTGATGAGTAAGGGCATCGCGATAAGGGTAGTACTCTATATTTTCATTTGAAGCAACGACTTGTTCGGCCTCGCTAATTAAACCTTTTAGTTTGTCCGAGGGTACGAATCCAAAATAATGTGCCATTGTACTTCCTTTATTTGTTGTTTTTTATGTTTTACTGACGTTACATTTATCGTTAAATCGGTTATTATTTGCACAAAGTGACAATCTTATACTAAATGACAATCAAAGACTCATCACATCAGACGCTAGTTAGTGAAATGCCTTAGTTATAAAATACATGACTTTGTTGATTGGTAACATTTAGCGAATTGCTAAAATTTACCCAAATGACAGGTGAGCTGAGTCACTCATCGCACACTAATTTAGCATATTTTCCATATTTTAATCCAAAAAGCTTGAACTTATAAGGCTACCGACTACTTGTCTAGGGAGAGATAAGATGAATAGTGCTATTGTACTACTATTCGGCGTTGCCGCCATGCTCTGCGGTTACGTGTTTTATTCAAAATTTATTGCCACCAAAATCTTAGCATTGGACAGCAGTCGTCCTACCCCAGCACATACTATGAAAGATGGGATCGACTATGTTCCTACTAATAAATATGTACTATGGGGGCATCATTTTACATCGGTGGCAGGGGCTGCGCCAATTATCGGCCCCGCAATTGCAGTAATTTGGGGCTGGGTACCTGCCGTCCTTTGGGTGGTTTTCGGTACTATTTTTATGGCTGGTGTACATGATATGTCAGCTATTTGGGCAAGTATGCGCAATAGAGGCCAGTCGATTGGTTCTATTGCGGGTAATGTCATGGGTACCCGTGTCCGTAGCTTGATGATGGTTGTTATCTTCTTATTACTACTGATGGTCAATGCTGTGTTCGGCGTGGCTATCGCTAACATGATGATTAAGACGCCATCTGCTGTATTGCCAGTTTGGGGTGCCTTAGTGGTTGCCTTTATCATTGGTCAGTGTATCTATCGCTACAATATGAATTTGATCTGGGTATCAATTATCGGGGTCAGTGCTTTGTATGGGTTGATCTATCTTGGCCCTATGTTCCCTATTGTGTTACCTGAAACCATTATGGGTTTACCTGATAATGCGGTATGGATCTTGATTTTATTTAGCTATGCGGCTATTGCGTCGTTGTTGCCCGTATGGATGCTGCTTCAACCTCGCGATTACATTAATGGCTTACAGTTATTTGTCGGTTTGATTTTGTTATATACGGCTATTTTTATTGGTACCCCTGATATTGTAGCACCGGCTGTTAACACATCACTGCCAATGGATACACCTTCATTGCTGCCATTGTTGTTTGTGACGATTGCTTGTGGTGCCATATCCGGTTTCCATGGTTTGGTCGCAACGGGAACAACCTCTAAGCAAATTGATAAAGAAGAAGACGTTCGTTTTGTTGGTTACTTCGGCGCATTGGGCGAGGGTATGCTGGCGCTTGGAGCAATCCTTGCGGCTACCGCAGGTTTTGCAACTCTTGGTGATTGGCAAGCGGTCTATCAAAAATTCGGTGATGGCTCTATCGGTGCATTCATCGACGGCGGTGCGACCATATTGAATGCAGGTGTTGGTATCGACATGGTGCTATCACAGACCATGCTTACGGTAATGGCAGCGCTATTTGCTGGTACTACGATGGATACAGGTGTACGTTTACAACGTTATATTTTCCAAGAATTTGGCGAGTTTTATAACTTACCGATATTAAGTAAGAGTGTTGTCGCAACATTACTAGCCGTTGGTACTTGTTTACTACTAGCGTTTGGTGCTGGTGGTATTGATGGGGCTGGTGGTATGATTATTTGGCCACTATTTGGTACGACCAATCAGCTAATGGCTGCATTAACCTTGATGATTGTAACGGTTATCTTGTTACGTAAAGGCAAGCCTGTCTGGTTTACATTAGCACCGTTGTCGTTCCTATTAGTGATGACCGTATTTGCACTATTGATTCAGCTTAAAACTTTTTTCACGGATGGAAATTGGCTGCTTATCATTATGGACATTATCATCTTGATCGCTACTATTTTAGTGACTTTTGAGAGTCTGTCTGTGCTACGTAAAGAATGGTCATTGCATAAAGGTAAAAGCAGTGACGTTTAAATATTAAATTATATTAAATGCCTTTTTAATCAAAAACGCTAGCAGCAATTGCTGGCGTTTTTTGTATCATATAGGCATGATAGATAATAAGAGTTAAATAGAATACGAGTACATTATGGAAAATGAAAACAAATCGAATGAGATAGAAAACATTCAACCGTTAGAAAGCACCCCACCATGGTGGCAACGATTTAAGCATGGGTTAAATGAGTTTTATCATGCACCTTATCGTCAGACGATGGCACGCGCAGCACGTGATGAAGAAGATTTTTTTATGTTACTCATGTTTGCCGAGAGCTTAGGGATTGATAATCCTGCCAGCTTTTACACGTTAGAATTACAGCCATTATTTTTAGAGAACTTTCACGAATGGCACACACGTATGGGGATGGATAGATGTCCGTTCGACCACGTAGGCTGTTGCTAAAATCGCAGTGATAGAACAGTAGCTATAAAAATAATCTAAGCATTGATTGCATCAGAAGACAAGAGACGAGATAAAGCTATGGCATTACACCCTTTATATGGATTGGTAGAGCAGTTAGAGAAACAACCGATTATATTTATCGGTGGCAAAGGCGGCGTAGGGAAGACCACTACTGCTGCTGCACTAGCCAGTTATTATGCAAGTCAGCAGCAAAAGACCTTAATAGTCTCAACCGATCCGGCACATAGTTTGGGCGATGTACTAAATGTGCGGCTCAATAACGACAAAACAGTAGTATCCCCTTATTTGGATGCCATTGAGTTAAACCCTGATGTAATTGTCGATGAGCATTTTACCCAAGTTGAACGGACGATTAAAGCTTACGCCAATCCAGATATGATGCCCAAAATTCATGAACATCTAAGGCTATCTAAGTCAGCGCCCGGCGCCCAAGAAGCTGCGATGCTCGAATCTATGTGTCACCATTTAGTCGAGGCGGCAGATGCTGGGTATGAACATATAATTTTTGATACCGCACCAACAGGTCACACCTTAAGGTTATTGGTATTACCAGAAATGATGGGTGCGTGGACGGATGGGCTACTTGCACAGCAGCGACGACAGGCCAAACTGCGCTCAGTGGCGACCCATTTGGACAGTCACAATCAAAAAAATGATAAAAACGACGTATCCAATCCGTTCGCAGCCAAAAAATCAGATCGCTGGGAACAAGCCGTCTCTGTATTAGAGAAACGCAAGCAGTTATTTCGTCAAGCAGGGCTACTATTACATGACCGTACACAAACAGCGATTGTGTTGGTGATGACCGCTGATGTTTTACCATTGGCTGAGACCAAGCGCGCTATCGAGCAATTGGAAGATAGTAAGCTCATGCCAGCAGCAATCGTTATTAATCAGTTGATATCAACCACGCAGTCGGATGAGTTTTGGCACCACCGCGCCGAGCGTCAGCAGCTTTTGCTGCAGGAGATCGAACAAAACTTTTCTAAATACCCGCTGTATCCAATCTATCTACAGCAGACAGATATACGTGGCACAGATGCATTAAGCGCATTGTTAAGTGCATAGTCAATAGCAATCTATGATTCATGCTTATATGACTGTAATTTACCTGATAGCGACCACGCCATGTCTGTGCGTAATAACTGAGCTTGTTCGGACTTGCCACTGCTGAGCGATGACCATTGCGGTTTACCACGGGCTTTTTTTAGCTCACTTGGTAATTTATGAGCTGGCCATACAGTTATTGGATTGTTATCCTCATCTGTATTATCACTATCGTCAGTTGGTGAAGTACCAAGACTGCTATTTTCGCCTTTATATAATAACTGAGTGGCGTCTGTAGCAGCATGACCACGATGACGTAAGGCCGTAAGTAAGTCTAATGCTCGCGTTGCTAATAGCGTCAACGTAGCAGGATCGATATATAGGCGTTTCACCCCAGTAATCCTATCGGCAATACTGCTAGTGTTTGATAGCAACCCGCCTGCAATACCACCTATTGCGGCACCCAATCCCAGTGTCGTACCTAATGCTGCTGCATCGATACCTAGTCCTAAAAGCGCACCAGCTGCTGCACCAGAAGTGGTACGAATACCGTAGCTCTTGAGAAGTTCAGGATCAAATGGGTCTTGTTGATAGGCTTGTAGTTCAAGCGGTGTCGCAGCGACCGCGTTATCATAAAACTTATAAAGATTGAGTAGGTTGTGCTGCATCGCACGCTCGCTTTGCCTTACCGCTTCTTGCATCTGATGTAACACAGGCAGTGGGTCATCATCGTCATTGATCTCGTGTACAAAGGCGGCGACATTCAATAGAAAGTCAGCGATGATGATATTGGCCTCATCATAAAGCTGGGCCCAATCCTCAGTCCGCCGTTGCATCAGCTGCTCAAGCATTTCAGAGTGAGTAAGCATTGTTGCTAGGTTTTTCCATAGCCGCATCTCATCTTCAAACTCAAACGCGACCGAATCAAAACGCGTTGAAATATGCAGATTGCGTCTTGCCAGCATCGTCTGCCAGTCGTCGATATTGGCATCCTGACTGTCGGTAAAATTAAAAACAGGCATCACAGGAATCGCAGCCCAAGATAAAATAGCCAGCTCATCTTTATATTTACCCAATACCGGCTCACGAGCATCTACCACGTAGATGGCCATATCACTGGTCAGCAGCTGACGGATGACTTTGGCTTCTTGACTATAATCATAGGGCAGGTCATAGCTATCCGAACCTTGAGCGACATCCGCTGCCAAAAACTGTTGCAAGCGCTCAATACCATCACGGCGACTGGCAGTATTATCCTCTAGCCAATCCATAAGTCCTGAAGCATCTTCCAAACCAGGCGTGTCGTATAATGCCACTAGCACCTCTCCAGTACGACTGTCTGTCAGTTGTGCTTGTTCGACGTGACGTGTGGTCGCCGCTTCGTTTTTGACTTCACCAAAATATACGTCACGCAATAACGTGCGCAATATAGAAGTTTTTCCCGTATTGGTATGACCGACGACCGCTAATTTTAGCGGTTCACCACTGGTGATGGTTTTCTTTGTCGTTCTTGATGCTGGTTCTTCTGTTGTTGATAACTCTTCTGTTGATACAGGTTGATTGTCTTGAGTAGATTTTAAAGTGGTGTCTGAAGGATGATTTGAGACATCAGGGGTTGGATCATAGGCCTTGTCCGCAAAGAGACCTGCAGGCTTATTATTCTCATGATTATTTTTATTGTCATTATTCATAGTAACGTCTTATATTTCTTGATGGCAAAAACACATAGTAGCCATTTATTGTAAAACAAATCTGATTAAGTAGCGGTTATGAATGCGTATTGTCCATATCATAGACCGTAATCTACACATTCATACTATATTAGACTGCACTAGGTGGCCGCAGCAGTACCTTTAGCTTTTTCTTTAATCCTTTGGCACGAAAAAACCGCTGCCACATCCGGTAAAAGACACCAAATATCAGCTCAACAATATTATCATGACTGGTTTCACCAACAGCACCATATTTGATAGGGTTGTTGACGGTATCTTCTTCTACATAAGTGCCAAACCAACGGTCGAAAATAATGAGAACGCCACCGTAATTTTGATCAATGTATTCGTCGTTGGTTCCATGATGGGCACGGTGATTGGATGGCGTGTCAAAGACATACTCAACCCATTTGGGAAATTTTCCTACGGCTTCAGTATGGATAAAGAATTGATAAATCAAATCTAGTGCATAAAAAAAGAATACCCAGACAGGATGTACGCCCAGCAGCATCAGCGGAACAAAAAATAACCACCAACCCGTCACTGAGTACAGCAGGCTTTGACGCATGGCGGTGGATAGATTCATTTTATCATCTGAATGATGCACGACATGCGCTGACCAAAACCAATTCATACGGTGTGACGCGCGATGAAACCAATAGTAGCTAAACTCAACAGCTACGAAGATAGGTATGGCTGTGAGCCATGTTACTTCAATAGTAAATAAGCGATATTGATATAACCATAAGCAGATAGGTATGACAATAAGCGCTTGAACAATCAACTCAAACCCTAAATAAGAGCCACCCAAACTAAAATTGGTCATCGCACGGCGCCAGCTAAAGCGATTACCATTGCCACGCTTAGACTGATAGAACCATTCTACTAAAAATAATAAGAAAAATGGACCACCCGCCAGTGGTAGTAGCCACTCTTGCCAATATGCGGGTAGAATACTCGCCAGCATTGGCTGCCACGACTCTGGCGCAGCCATTAAGATACTTTGGTTTAATGCCTCTCGGTAATTATCCAATAGTTGACCATATTGACCTAGGGTCATAAGGGAGTTGTCTGCTGCCATCTTGGGCTCCTAGCCACTATAAAACATCCTTGTCATAATAAGCTTAGAGGGTAATGCCATATTAAGCATTAGAATTTATTGAGCGCTTGAGTCAACCAAACCGATTTTTCTTGCAGACAGCGCTGTTTGCCACTGCTGATATCGAACCGCTTGTTTGTCCAGTGGCTCGTCATTAGTATGTACGTCAAATAATCCTGAAGCACTGTTGTCACCAAGCAGTTGTACGATAAGACCATCTTTTGCATGAGTAGCAATTTGATCGAGTTTGCGTAGCGTACCGCGGTCGGGCAGTGCGTTACTATGAATGCCGAGCAAGACTTGCACAGGATGCGCATCTAAGTAATTTTTAAGCCGTGCCATATCATCACGGTCGTCGACGACACCAAAATTCTCAATTTCGCTTGAATTTTCAAAACCATGATTGCTGTTATCTAAACCTGACTGCCACCATTTGTCCTGATCTGAAGGGTATTCAAGCAGGGCAACTAACTTCTTGCCAGCACTGACCGTAGCCTTTGGGGCGATAGGAGCTGGCGCCTCAGTAAAGTCATCAGCATCAACTACTTGTCTCTGCCAGAAGTTTAGGATTTTTTGATAATACGGTTGTTTAATGTCCAAACGCATCTTTTTGCGGCGGAACATCAATGCACAGAATGCCCACGCTATCGCTCGCGGTACAATGCCGTACATCAGTAAGCTACCTATCAATAGTCCCGCCCATTGTCGCGCAACAGATAGTGGCATGGCATCTGTCACCAATCGACTTTGTGCGATAGCCTCACTGTCTGGCACTCCAAATCCCACCATACTCGGTAGCCAGCCTAGTATCTGAGTCAAGCTCACCAGGGCCTGATCGGAGAGTAGGGTTGACTCCCAGCTAAAGCTATACTGACGTACCACTAGTAAAAATATAATCGCCAGCAACATACCGGTCAATGTCGCAAGCCACAACTGATGGCTAAACCGCCCCAAATACCAACGCATACCGCTGTGCTGCAACTGGCGCTCATACAGATCGACGGCAGCCTTGGTCACATCATCCTTACCGCGTATGAGATAACTCGGACTGACAAAGCTTGCAAACCAACTGGGCGATTGCTGATCTCGACTGACAAAGGTCATGGCTAGCCAGCCAACAAGCATAATGGTATGAAAACCAAGTAAACAAACCAATACGTAAAAGAAGTTCACAACATTAGACTGCAATAGAGTAAACAATCCCAAAAAGCCCGAGATACACCACACCACACTCATAACGATCATGATGCCCTTTATACGGCTGTCAATCTTGCTCAGCACACGCGCAAGCGCCCCGTTGCTGTCTATACGTGATGCCCGTCTATGCAGCTTTTGAATAGGTGTGCCGTCCTCGATCTGAAGTTTTTCCGTGATTAATAACGGGTCAGTGGCAAAGACGTGCTGATCTGTCTCTAAGGCACGTACCAGCTCGGTCAGTTGGTCTTGGGGTGATAGCATAATGCGATAACATCCGTATGAAAGCGTCGATATAAGAAAAACAGGTGTTTTAATTTTTATAGATTATTGTAGCGTATATATAATAAAGATGACCTGTATTATTTTTATCATAGTAAACGCTCAAAAAATCAGCCAAAATGAATACATAAAACCAAATCATGTCAAAAAGCATATCAAAAAAGGAAGTGATATATGAGTAATAAAACTTATCTTATCATTGGCGGAACAGGTGGTATCGGTCAGGCCATGGTGCAGCAATTAATACAAGAAACGCCTGTGAATCAAACGGATAATCAATCTGATCAAAGCCATCGCACACAAATATTTGCTACTTATCATCGCGATGAGCCGAATATTGAAGCGGAAAACCTGCATTGGCTACCGATGGACGTCAGTGATGAGGACAGCATCAAAAAAGCTGCCGATACCATCAAGCAGGCGGTCGGTCATGTGGACTGGGTAATCAATTGCGTGGGGTTATTGCATACAGATACGGCACATCCAGAAAAGGCATTGCGTCAGATGGAAACGGAGTTCTTTTTACAAAGTATGCAAATCAATGCGTTAGCCAGTTTGCTGATAGCAAAGTACATCAAACCGTTGCTCGCCAAAGCTAATCGCAGCACCAATCAACCTGCTATTTTTGCGACCGTATCAGCTCGCGTCGGTAGCATCACTGACAACCAGCTAGGCGGCTGGTATAGCTACAGAATGAGCAAGGCTGCGCTCAATATGGGTATGAAAAATCTAAGTATCGAATGGGGTCGATCGCTCAAAGATGTGTGCGTGGTCGTTATGCAACCAGGCACTGTTGACACTCAGCTGTCCGCACCGTTTCAAGGCAATGTCGCTGAAGGACATCTGTTCTCGCCAGCGTATAGCTCAGAATGCTTATTGGAAGTATTATCTGGTATGACTGCTTCCCAGTCCGGCAGTTTTGTCGATTGGGCAGGAGAGTCGATACCTTGGTAGTCGTTATTTTGACAGCATAGTGAGCCATAAGTCTAATACGCTGCAAACAGCGACATAAAATCATTAACCGGCGTCTGTTCTAGCCTTTCTTGATCGTCACATAGCGCAATGATTTGCTGACAACGACTGTCGATAAAGCGAGTTGCCAAACTGGCATGGAACTTTGCCTCTAAAACAGGAATGCCCTCAGCACGTCGGCGTTTGTGCCCGATGGGATATTCAACAGCCACTTTTTCCGTACTGCTGCCATCGTCAAAGAAAACTTGAATGGCATTGGCAATAGAGCGCTTACTGGGGTCATGGTAATCTCTTGAATACTGCGCGTTTTCTACCACTACCATTTTGCTGCGTAGCTCATCGATTGACAAATGCTGTTCGTGATAGTCGTCTTCATAATTCTCTGCCATCAGATCGCCTGTCAACAGTGGCACAGCTACCATATACTGCAAACAATGATCTCGATCCGCTGGATTGGCAAGCGCACCTTCTTTTGAGATGATGCGAATGGCTGAGTCGTGCGTAGTCAGGATAATTTTTTCGATATCATCAATTCTTCCTTTCACATGCGGATGTAAAATGACCGCGGCTTCACAGGCAGTCTGTGCATGAAACTCAGCGGGAAAGCTTATTTTAAATAGAATATTTTCCATCACGTAACTACCAAAATCACGCTGGAATGTAAAACGGCGCTCATCGTTAGGCTTAGTGGCCAAATCCTTATTGGTGTGGCTGAACAGCACATCATAGAATCCCCACTGCGGTGCAGTCAATGCGCCAGGGATACCCATTTCACCGCGCGCTGTTATATCTACTAGACGTACTGCACGACTGGTCGCATCGCCTGCCGCCCATGATTTACGGCTACCAGCATTGGGTGCATGACGATAAGTACGAAGCGCCTGACCATCGACAATGGCTTGTGAGATAGCTGCCATGATACGCTCACGTGGCATCTGATAAAGCTTGGCAACAACTGCTGTCGATGCTAATTTGACCAGAAATACATGATCAAGACCCACACGGTTGAATGAGTTCTCAAGTGCCAGTACGCCTTGAATCTCATGGGCCATTATCATGGCTTCAAGTACTGCTCGCATGGTCAATGGCGTTTGTCCTTGGCTGATATTTTTCTGACTGATATAGTCGGCAACCGCCAAGATACCACCCAGATTATCAGAAGGATGACCCCATTCGGCAGCAAGCCACGTATCGTTATAATCAAGCCAGCGCACCATACAACCAATATCAAAAGCGGCCTTGATAGGGTCTAGTCTATAGGAGGTGCCAAGGACGCGAGCACCGTGTGGCGTGATTTGATCGGGGCAATTAGGCCCTAAGTGCTTAGTACATTCAGGGAAGCGTAATGCCAGCAAACCACAGCCAAGCGTGTCCATTAGACAGTGGCGTGCGGTATTCCATGCATCAGTAGGGTTTGGTGATTGCTCGTCTATTGAGTAATTAAGAACGTAATCAGCGATTTTTTGAATTTCATCGTCATATTCTGGGCGGACGTTGCTTTCTACCGTCGCATCGTTTGTATTTGAACTGGCTGTATCTGAATCAGTATTTGACATGGTTGGTTCCTCATTCTGAGTGTGCTACTTCCTTGACTGATTATCTCAGCCATCCTTTTAAAGGAATCATCATTTAAAAGTAGCATACTCAATATGGAACAACCAATTTGAATTGTGTTAAGAATTAAGACGTTAATGACCGTTTAAATCATTAAGTACAGCAGACCTAAAATAAATAGCGCTGCCATAATAAACAACAGGAAACTTAAAACTTTGGTCGTGGTTGACGCGGTATCTGTGTTCTCTTTTCTTATTTTATTCTTCTTAGTAACGTACAGCACCATTTTTACATGCTCGATATTGTCCTCGAGATAATGATCGCCTTCAGCTACAAAACCTAGCGACTCGTAAAAGTTGAGTAAGTAAGCCTGTGCCGAGATGATAATCGGGCGTTTTTTACCGTAATTTTTGCGGCACTGTGCAATAGCCTGATTCATCATTTGCCGTGCTAGGCCATCACCTCTGTGCTCTGATAGCACAAGAACTCTACCGATGGCAGGCATCTCAGTGTGATTGGTCTTAATGGCAGGATCAGCTACTGACAAGTTGGATTTTAACTTATTAAACTCAGGTGGAATGATACGGCAATAGCCTACCAATGCTGCGTTTTGATGAGCAATTAGGTGTAAACAATCAAAATCCACTTCATCCATATCTTGATAGGCACAGTTTTGTTCGACGACAAACACTTGCGAGCGCGCCTTTAAAATATGGTAAAGATCAACTGAGGTCAGCTCGTCAAAGGTTTTTAGAGAAAATTCACAAGTCATAGTGGGCTAGCTTCTGGCAATAGGCGGTAAAATAGGGGCATTATAACGATTTAGGCTGGCATTAACCATTCCTAACCGTTTAGGGTTTGACTGATTTTGTCCAAATTCAAACTATCGGACATGGCATTGAATATTTCATAGTACTTACCATGATTGGCATACAGAACTTCATGTGTTCCTGTCTCCATCACGCGGCCATTTTCAATCACCACCAAGTCGTCAGCATCGATAATTTGTGAAATATTGTGTGAAACGATAATGACAGTACGGTCTTTTTTTATCAGATCTAGACTTTGTTTAATCTGCTGAGTGGCAATGGCATCAAGACTGGCTGTTGGTTCATCCAAAAACACAATAGGAGGGTCTTTTAAGAACATACGTGCCAGCGCAATACGCTGCTGCTGACCGCCAGAGAGCAATTTAGCCTCACTATCATAGCCTTCAGGCATTCCTAATATTTGCTCATGAATAGAAGCTTGTTTCGCGGCGTCAATAATCTCAGATTCCTTAGCATCCATCGCCCCATAACGAATATTGTCGGCGATACTACCTGAAAATATATGGTTTTTCTGTAACACTAAACCAACTTGCTCACGTAAGCCCTGAGTACTATATGCGTCCAAATCGTGACCATCTAGGCAAATACTACCGCTACTAGGGTCATAAAACTTAACCAATAAATTGATAATGGTGCTTTTGCCTGCACCACTCAATCCAACCAAAGCAGTGATTCGGTTAGGGCGAATATTAAAACTCACATCATGCAGCGCTTGCTTGCCATTAGGATAGGAGAAATTCACATTTTTTAGCTCGATATGTCCTTTTAAGTCTTTGCATTCCGTTTTGCCTTCACGCTCGATCGCTTGGTCATCATCCAAAATATCAAAAAACCCTTCGGCATAGGTCAATGCATTATTAATCTGATCATAGATACGGTGTAGTTCGCGGATAGGGGCGGCGACATTTTGAAACAATAGAATATGGAACATAATCGCACCAATGGTCATCTGTCCATTGAGCACAAAATACGACGTCAGAACGATAATGACGACCACACCTATTTGCTCAATAAAGGTTTTGCCAGCGTTATACATAAACGCGATACTGCGAATACGTAATTGGTTGGTAGTCATGTCCTTTTGAATCTTCCAATGCTTATCGGACTCAATCGGCTCACGCACAAATGATTTAATAACAGTAATAGAGTCAATAATCGAAATTACCAAGCCACTTTTGGTCTCGCGGTATTGGCGCATCTGCTTGCGAAATCCTTGCAAACGGTTCGCTTGTCGTTGACTGACGAGAAAGTAAATTGGCACTATGATTAAGCCAACCATACCGACCCAAAAGTTAGCATTAAACATAATAATCAATGATACGATGGCACTAGCAAACAGCGGCAGCATATCAATAAAGAAATTTTGTACCAATTGAGTGAGACTGCTAACCCCTAAATCAATACGGGTTTGTAGTTTCCCACTGGCATTTTCATCACTGGTATAAAATGCCATTTTGTAGGATAAAATACGGTCAACTACTTTTTGTGATAGGTCGCGTGATAGATTGATACGAATACGCTCACCGAAATAACTCTGACCGAAAGTGATAAGGACGTTTAGCAACTCTTTTATCAATAAAATGATGCTGATGAGTGTAAGTAATTTTACGCCTTCTGCCCATGGATCAGATAAGTCGATAATATCGGTTAACGTATCAATGGTGTATTGTAGGACAAAGGCGTTTACCTGAGCGGTAAATGAGCCTAATACGGTCAATATTAAGGTTAAGATAAATAGACCACGATAAGGTCTAGCAAATTCTCCTAACCTTTTTAGGATGGACCACAGCAAAGCCCCCCGTTCTGTTTTTTTAGTAGGGGGCTTAGTATTCGGGGATGTGCGGCGTGGAGGAGTACTCATATTATTAAGGTATTATATAATTTTAGTTAAATCACCCCGTTTTACTCTTATTTTTTGCAAATTGCAATGCGTCTTATGAATCAATCACCATTGTGCAAGCTGGCATCGACATCCCAGTCTATTTTCTAAAACGCATCCGCTGGCACAAAAACTTCACCCACCATAATACGCCTTGCTGAGCGGCTCATCGAGACTTTTTTGGCTTGCCAGCGACCATCGACCAGTTCTGTTTTTCCGCCGACTAGCAATGTACCTGATGGATGGCCAAAACGTACCTCTGTCAGCTCGTCGCCACCTGCTGCCTCATTCACTAATGTGCCTTGTGTGGTTGCCGCAGCAGCAATAGCAACGGCTGCGGTACCCATCATAGCGTGATGTAATTGACCCATACTCATAGCACGTACGACTAAATCAATCTCGCCTGCATCGACCGATTTACCACTAGAGGCGGTATAGCTCTGTGCGTTGCCAAGCCATGCGAGTTTAGGGATGTGTTGGCTGGTTTGTGCTTCAGAAACGTCTTTAAATAATCCCATTGCCACGCCGCCTGCGGCACGGATTTTCTCAAGCTTGGTAAGTAGCTCACTGTCGCTATTAATGTCGCCTTGCAATTCAGTACCCGTAAATCCTAAATCTTCTGCTTTCATAAAGATGGTTGGGATACCAGCGCTGATAAAGGTGGCTTTGATGCTATCAGTATTTAGACCGCAGCCCGTCACATCGAAGTCATCGACCAAGTTACCGGTAGGGAACATGTCGCTGGTGGCATCGACTGGATCGATGAACTCAATTTTGACTTCAGCAGCAGGGAAGGTCACACCATCTAATTCAAAGTCGCCCGTCTCTTGAACTTGTACTTTATCATTCGCATCTTTATAAACGGGGACATGGGCAATAATCGTTTTACCGATATTCTCTTGCCAAATACGGACTTCGCAAATGCCGATTTTAGTATTGTCATCGATGCTATTAGCAATCTTGTCGGCAGCAACTAGCCCCATATTAATGGCGCAAGCACCAACAGCTGCGGTTAAGTTGCCACAGTTACCCGCCCAGTCAATCATTGGCTTGGCAATATTAACTTGTCCAAATAGATAATTGACATCGTGGCTGTCATCATTTGCTGGAGATAAAATAACCGTTTTTGAGGTGCTAGAGCTGCCATTACCCAAGCCATCGATTTGCTTACCATAAGGATCTGGGCTACCAATCACACGTAGTAAAAACTTATCACGTGACTCGCCAGCGACTTGGCAACGCTCAGGTAAGTCGGATAACTTAAAGAAAGTGCCTTTTGAAGTGCCACCGCGCATATAGGTAGCAGGGACTGATAGTTGCGGGGCGAAAGAGGGCTTAGATTTAGAATTGATTCTAGAATTAGTTTGAGCCACTGTATTAAGTCCTTTTTATATCGTTATAAGATTGGAATGGTGCCATCAGCAAGTAAACCTACATGACTAAGAACGCTCGTCAATAATGATAGCGACAAGAGATAATCGTCAGATAATTATCATCGACGGCATATACCAACCGATTGGCATCATCGATGCGTCTTGACCAAAATCCGGAGAGGTTCTCTTTTAGAGGTTCAGGTTTGCCAATACCTTCAAACGGATTACGCTTACATTCGGTGATGAGTTTGTTAATACGTTTGAGTGTTTTTTTGTCTTGGGTTTGCCAGTACAGATAGTCCTTCCACGCAGCATCTGTCCAAGCTAGTTGCTCACTCATTATTAGACCCTTTGGGTTGATTAAAGTCTTTGAGTTCAAGCATTTTCAATATCGCTATCCGTATGCTCATTATCATCACTGTCTTCTGCCATATCAATTAGCTCACGCGTAACGGTCTTGCCAGCTTTATATTGAGCAATAGAGTCCGCTAAGTGCGCTGCATTGGCAGGAGATTTTAATAGATAGACGGTTTCCATCAGGCTATTGTAATAATCAAGCGACATCACAACCGCATCATCAGCGTCACGGCGGGTTACGATAGTAGCGTTGGCATCATCGTTTACCGTATCTAGGACGGATTTTAGGTGTTTTCTGGCTTCTGAAAAACTAACGACTCGCATGGCTTACTCCTTTCATGATATTTTGCATAACTTGTACAATATATGGTACATATTACGCCATTGATTAAGTAAACTCAATATTTAGCTACTATCTAATACTTAGGAGTAAGTGACAAAACTCAGTGTATAGAACGCAAAAGCAAATAAAAACCGATGCCATATAAACTATAAAGCATCGGTTCTTATGTTATTCAAATTTTATAGAACCTAAGCAATATCTAACGTACCTTCGATAAACTCTTTAGCAAAGCGTTGTAGCATACCACCTGCATTGTACATTTTTACTTCATCAGCCGTATCTAAGCGGCAGATAATAGGCGTTTCAGTGGTGCTGCCATCGGCACGATGAATCACTAGAGTCATCAACCCGCCAGCAGAGACTTCACCTGTAACATCAAAGGTTTCTGTACCATCAATACTTAGTGTATGGCGAGTCGTGCCTTCTTCGAACTGTAGAGGCAGCGCGCCCATGCCAACTAAGTTTTGACGGTGAATACGCTCAAAGTCTTCAGCAACGACGGCTTCTACGCCAGCGAGACGCACGCCTTTGGCAGCCCAATCACGGCTTGAGCCTTGACCATAACCATCACCTGCGATGATGATAAGCGGCTGCTCACGGTTCATGTAGGTTTCAATCGCTTCCCACATACGCATGACTTGGCCTTCTGGCTCGACGCGCGCCAATGATCCTTGGACAACTTCACCACTTTCATCACATACCATTTCGTTCAATAGTTTAGGATTGGCAAAGGTGGCACGTTGCGCAGTTAAATGGTCGCCGCGATGGGTGGCGTATGAGTTGTAATCTTCAGCAGGCAAGCCCATGGTATCTAGGTACTCGCCAGCTGCTGATGAGCCCAGAATGGCGTTTGATGGTGACATATGGTCGGTTGTGATGTTATCACCAAGTACAGCAAGCGGACGCAGGCCTGATAGTTTATTTTTCTTAGCCATTTTGCCTTCCCAATACGGTGGACGGCGGATGTAAGTGGTCATTTCACGCCAGTCATACAATGGGCTTAATGCATTACCTGTATCTTTTTTGGCTTCATCAAACATTGGGATATAGACCGCATCAAACTGCTCAGGCTTAACAGCCGCAGCGACGATGGCATCCACTTCATCATCATCAAACCAGATGTCTTTTAGATAGACGTCGTTACCATCTTGATCTTTGCCCAGTGAGTCTTTTTCGATATCAAAACGGATGTTTCCAGCGATAGCATATGCAATAACCAGTGGCGGTGATGCCAAAAATGCTTGTTTGGCATAAGGATGGATACGTCCATCAAAGTTACGGTTACCTGAGAGTACTGCCGTGGTAAATAAATCATTGTCGATGATTTCTTTTTCGATATCAGGATCTAGCGCACCGCTCATACCGTTACAGGTCGTACAGGCAAAGCCAACCACGTCAAAGCCAATCTCTTGTAGCTCAGGCATCAGACCAGCTTCTTCTAGGTACATTTTGACCGTTTTTGATCCGGGTGCTAAGGATGACTTCACCCAAGGCTTACGTAACAATCCTTTGGCATTAGCGTTACGAGCGACGAGACCTGCGGCAACCATATTGCGTGGATTTGAAGTGTTCGTACAGCTGGTGATAGCAGCGATAATCACGGCACCATCTGGCATCAAACCGTCCTTTGGTTCAGGCAATTTTTCATCAGGAGCATGAGCGATACCTTTGGCAACCAAATCATTGGTTGATACGCGGGCATGTGGACGTGACGGGCCTGCCATATTGCGGCCTACTGATGACAGATCAAACTCAAGCACGCGTGCGTACTCAGCTTTTTCCATACCATCAGCCCATAGGCCTGTTTGCTTGGCATACTGCTCAACCAGTTTAATCTGCTCTTCACTGCGACCAGTCAGACGTAGGTAGTCAGTGGTTTGCTCATCGATATAGAACATCGCGGCAGTTGCGCCATATTCAGGTGTCATATTGGAGATAGATGCGCGGTCACCAACAGTCAGCTGGCGTGCACCATCACCAAAGAACTCTATATAGGTAGAGACCACACCTGCATCACGCAAGAACTCAGTCATCGCCAGTACTAAATCCGTACCAGTAATACCTTTTTGCAATTTACCTGTTAGTTTTACACCTACGTAATCTGGCAGGCGCATATATGATGGATTGCCAAGCATCACGCTTTCGGCTTCTAGACCGCCAACACCGATTGAGATCACACCTAGCGCATCGACCATCGGCGTGTGGCTGTCAGTACCAACCAAGGTGTCGGCAAACGCGACTTCTTCACCTGATTTATTGTGGACGACCTGTACGACAGGCGACATTTTTTCTAGGTTAATCTGATGCATGATGCCGTTACCAGGTGGCACGACGTTTACATTGTCAAAAGCATACTGACACCAGTTGATAAAGTGAAAACGGTCATCGTTGCGGCGCTCTTCAATGGCACGGTTTTTCTCAAATGCGTCATCTTCGAAGCCTGCATGCTCAACAGCCAGTGAATGGTCAACAATAAGCTGAGTTGGCACAATAGGGTTTACTTTAGAGGGGTCACCACCTTGCTCAGCGATAGCATCACGCAAACCTGCCAAGTCAACAAAAGCCGTCTGACCTAAAATATCATGACAAACCACGCGGGCAGGGTACCAAGGAAAATCAAGGTCTTGCTTGCGGTCGATATGCTGTTTGAGTGCATTGGTTAGCTCTTCTGGTGGGCAACGGCGTACTAGGTTTTCACACAATACTTTTGAGCAGAACGGTAGTTTGTCATACGCGCCAGCTTCGATACTCTCGACAGCTTCGCGGGTATCAAAGTAATAAAGGTCAGTATCGGGAAGTTGTTTTTTGAACTTTTCGTTCATGGGTTGTACTAGGGCGTTGTCCATAAGTCACCTTTGGCTGTTGGCTAATTTTAATAAATTGTTAGTCGTCGATATCAGGTAAAAATTTATTCCTTTAGCAAAATCATCGGCTGTTGTAGACTTTGCTAAAGAAACGCAATAAAAGAGAAGCGCAGATTTATATGATGGGTATAAAAAAGAGCGTATGATTATTAAGCCCAAACCTAAACACGATCAAGGCTTAATTATCGTAACACTAGCATCTAGCAACATCGTTAGATGCTAATCAAAAGCTTAACGAGCACTCATATCTGGTACTGGACGTAGCTCTTCACCCGTATATTCGGCACTTGGACGAATGATACGATTGTTAGCACGTTGTTCAAACACATGGGCTGCCCAGCCAGTCAGGCGCGAACAGACAAAAATTGGTGTGAACAGTTTGGTTGGAATACCCATAAAGTGATAGGCAGATGCGTGGAAGAAGTCAGCATTACAGAACAGCTTTTTCTCACGCCACATGACTTCTTCACAGCGTACCGATACGGGATATAGTACTTCGTCACCAACGTCAGCAGCTAGCTTTTCAGCCCAACCTTTAATCACGACATTACGTGGATCTGACTCACTATAGATCGCATGACCAAAGCCCATAATTTTATCTTTACGAGCCAGCATACCCATCATCTCTTCTTCAGCTTCATCAGGTGAGCTAAAGCCTTCAATCATATCCATCGCCGCTTCATTCGCGCCACCATGCAATGGACCGCGTAGTGAACCAATTGCACCCGTGATACAAGAGTGAATATCAGATAGCGTAGAGGCACACACACGAGCGGTAAAAGTCGAGGCGTTGAACTCATGCTCTGCATAAAGGATAAGCGAGACATTCATGACTTTTTCATGCAGCTCGTTTGGCTTTTCGCCTTTGAGCAGATGTAAGAAATGACCACCAATGGTAGCGTCATCCGTATCGGTTTCAATACGCACGTTGTCATGACTGAAACGATACCAGTAGTTAATGATTGATGGGAATGTTGCCAACATACGGTCAGTTTGATCGTTCTGCTCAACAAAGTCAGTCTCAGTCTCAAGATTTCCAAGCATAGAGCAGCCCGTACGTAGCACATCCATTGGATGCGCATCGGCTGGGATACGTTCAAGCACATCTTTTAATGCTTGTGGTAGGCCACGTAGTTTTTTGAGCTTGGCCTGATAGGCATCAAGCTCACTTTGAGTAGGCAAGTTACCGTACAGCAGTAAATACGCCACTTCTTCAAAAATACACTTGTCCGCTAGCTCTGATACATCATAACCACGATAAGTCAAACCAGAGCCTGATTTTCCGACGGTAGATAGAGAGGTCTTGCCAGCGACTTGTCCGCGTAGGCCTGCGCCTGAGAGTTCTTTCTGTGCTGCCATGTTTACATTCCTTTTGTTGGTAGCTTTTTGAGTTGAGAAAATAATTACTTATAAAGAGAGTTCTTATAATTTATTTATTCAGTAATCCATGCATTGATGAATTACTGATATAGCACTGATTAATCATTGCTGAGTAGTATTTGGACCACCTAAATCAACGTTACAACGCTCAAATTCAGCTTCAATAGGGCCATTTAAAACTTCCATTGCGCTGCCTTCACCTTCTTCATTGTTGATCTCCATATATTTGACACCAAGCGGAGATTCCATAAACGTCTGAATTTCTGCCATTTCTTCTGGGGTAGGCTCCGCCATTGGCGTTGCCATTTCTTCACCATTCATGACACGCAGTTGCTCATTGCCAAAAGCAAGCATCTTCTTGCCCACGTCTGATGTATAAAAGTCATTCAACTCTTCCAATTCTGCATCGGTAAACTGACTCTTATAGAAGCGATCCACCTCAGCTTTACCCAGATTTTTGTCACGCGACCTGAGGCAGCTGACTTGCTCTTCACTAAACGCACCACTATTGATGATGGGTGCAAACAATAAGCTGTCTACAGTATCCAGCGTAATCGTGGTCATGATCAATTCATCTTGAGCATCAGTCTCTGATGGTGCAGCTTCGCTAACAACCGTTTCGCTTGTATCACTGGTGGTATCATCAACGGTTTCGGGTGTTTTATCACAGCCTGTCATCAATAACAGCGCCGCAAGCGTGCTACTAAGTAGTGAAGACTTAAAAACTGTATTGGCAGTAAAAAATGACATAAATAGCCTAAAAGTAAATGAAGACGGGTTTTGAAACGATAAAGTACTTACAGGTATTTATCGCTTCTCGTTGCTAATTAGCAATTATTAGTTATTAACTACTTATTATCAGCAAACAGCTTGTCTAGTGTCTGCTCAAACTCATGATAGTTCAAGAAATCATAGAGCTCCATGCGAGTCTGCATGGTATCGACGACTTTGTCTTGCGTGCCATCATCTAATAAATGTTGATAGACGTTTAATGCGGCTTTATTCATAGCGCGGAAGGCTGATAGTGGATAAAGCACCATCTCGACACCCACACTATACAACTGGTCAGTGGTATATAGATCTGTCTGACCAAATTCTGTCATGTTTGCCAATACTGGAATATCCAATACATCAGTGAACTTGCGATACATCTCGATATCAGTTAGCGCTTCTGCAAAGATCATGTCTGCGCCAGCTTCTTGAAATGCAACGGCACGTTCAACAGCAGCATCCAGCCCTTCTACTGATAGGGCATCTGTACGAGCCATTACCACAAAGTCAGGATCAGTTTTTGCGTCCAATGCCGCTTTTAGACGATCTACCATCTCTGAGATACTAACGATTTCTTTGTTAGGGCGATGACCACAGCGCTTTTGCGCGACTTGGTCTTCGATATGTACTGCAGCGACGCCTGCTTTTTCCATTTTTCTGATGGTTTGAGCGATGTTAAACGCGCCACCGAAACCAGTGTCGATATCAACAAGCAGTGGTGTATCAACTGCATCAGTGATACGGCGCGCATCTTCTAATACGTTATCAAGGCTAGTCATGCCTAGATCAGGCAAACCAAACGAGGCGTTGGCCACGCCAGCACCAGAAAGGTAAATAGCTTGGTGACCAACTTGAGTCGCCATCATCGCTGTGTAGGCATTGATAGCGCCTGCAATCTGTAGCGGTTGGTTGTTATCGTTTTTTTGAGTGAGGGCATTGCGAAAGCGTGCACCTGCTGAAGATAAAGTCATATGATTGTCCTTACGTAGAGGGAGAATATTCTAATTGTTGTCATTGATTATACTCAATTATTTGTCCCTGAAAAGCTTGGATAATTAGCTATTGATTAAATAAGCTAATAAATAAATACACTATTTTTAATAGTATTCGTAATTTAAATAGCATTATGCATTTATCAATACTTTCATATAATAACTATTCATATTGCTTAAAATTCTAACCTTGAAAACCTTGTGCCTTTTACATTTAGTTACAATTACCAAGACTATTACATCAGGGCTTTGCGATGATTCCCACTAAAAAGCCCTAATAGCTGAGCTATTAGGGCTTTTTTCTGTTTGAATAGTGAGTAGGGTGATTAAGCTTTGAATCTTATATTAAGTAAAAGCTAAGCAAATAGACCAGCAAGATTGGCTAAAAATAATAACGCAACACCGCCTAAGAATAATAAGCTTACAATCGAATATATATTCATACCTACTGATAGTTTTTGATGGTTCTTGACCAATGAATAATTCAACCAACCAAAAATAGGGGCTGAAACAAACGCTGATATCATAGCGAACTTAAGCATAGCGCCTAACTGTCCCGTGAAGAAAGTAATAATCACTAGACCACCACCGATGGCGTAAGTTGTCCAAAAAGCGATTTGTTTTTTATTAATCTCGCTTCCACCTTTGAGCAAACGCCAACATTCAGCATTGGTACGGCCATAACCATCAGCACAGGTAATGGTAGTACCAAACATGCACATAAAGGCGACGAAAGCGACCAGTAGTCTGGACCATTCACCGATAGTGGCAGTATACATATTGATAAGCTGATCAATATAAGCAACACCAGCAGTTTGGATTTCTTGTCCAGAGCCATACTGAACGAAAACACCTAAAGATAAAAAGAATAACGCTAAAATAGCAGACATCAAAAAACCCACATTGAAATCAAGTAAGCCTTGCTTATGAGTAGTATGATCGGTTTTTCGCTTCGCAGATGTCCACATCGAAGTAATAGCTGCAAATTCAAGCGGCGCAGGCATCCAGCCCATCAGTGCCACAATAAATCCTAACGTCGCTAAATTCCAAGGAGAAGTAGGAATAAAGTCAGGAGTCATCACCGTTGGCTTGCCAGCAGCAATCAGTACCGCTAATACGGTGGCAGAGACAAGGGCAATCATAATCCACTTAGTTACACCGTCTAGCAACTTATAGTGACCAGCGATCAAAAAGAACCATGAGACCGCTACGATGATTAAGGACAGTGCCATCGTCGACACCCCCATAGAGTCTGGGAGCATAAAGCCTAGTATCACTGCGGCAAGTAATGTCACTGCCCCTGTGCTAATCACCGCAGATAGGATAGACAAAACAAAGTAAACCCACAGGTACGCTTTTGAGCGTTTAGCATAACCTGCAATTAAACTTTCGCCAGTATCATAGACATAATCAGTGCCAAAGCGAAAGAAAGGGTACTTAAAGACATTGGCTAAGATGATCATAATGGCTAATTGCCAGCCATAGATAGCACCCGCCTGTGTTGATGAAATCAGATGCGAACCACCGATGGCAGCAGTTGCCATTAAAATACCTGGGCCAAAGATTCGCCAGCTAAAACCCTCTTGTTGCGAGCCAACGGTATCGTCAGGCGCAGCTGGGTTGTTGAGTTGTTGTGTGGTCATGAATACCTCGAAATGGTTAAAACGGCAAATTATCACTTACCTGTGTCAGCTTGCCAATGATCAGTAGAGAACCGCTTTAGACAGCGATAAAAATAAAACGATTCATCTTGAATCGACTTTAGCATATCAGCACTAATAAGGAGAATGATTATTCTAGTTATTATTACTATTTGTTTGCATTACCATTCTTATTGGTTAGCATACTTATAAAATAATATCAATATTTAAAATCAATTATTTTTGGCGGTTCTTTATAACACAATATTCATCAGATATCTGCTCATTTAAGCTTGTGACACAAAATTTTGCTGCCGATAAGTGATACCTCGCTGCTCGTAGACATGATAAATTGCCGTTAGCAAGTCCGGTATTTTTGGATGGACAAAGTCTTTGAGGGTATGTAAGTAGATAGGGGAGGTAACGTTTTCATGAATCAAACGTTGGTAGCTGATCTGTTCTGTACGTACGGTTTGCAAGCTGGCAGGCACCAATGTAATACCCTCGCCTGCAGCGACCAGTCCTAATGCTACTTGCAAATCACTAACTGTCGTAGTCATAAAAGGTGAGATGCCATACTGCGCAAACAGATGTAATAATGGTTCGGTAATCGGCTCGCTAGATGATGCTTCACGGGTGGCATTAGGGTTTTCTGTACTCGAGGACAGCTTATTATTTGCTGCCGCCATCGTTGACGATACTGGTAGATGCGTCTGATGGTATAAAATTAAGCGATTGTTTGCTAGGTCTATCAGGCGTTGCTTACGTATATGAGCTAGAGGATGTGACTTTGGCAATGCCACCACATAACGCTCATGACGTAGTAGGATTTGCTGAATCCATGGATCTCGATGGGCAAAACGTCCAAAGCCAATATCAATTTCACCAGACTTGAGTGCGTCCATTTGTTGATATGAGCTGATGTCTTTTAAATTAACGTCAATATCAGGGCTGAACTGCTTAAGCGTGGCAATGATTTCAGGTAGTAGTCCGTATAGTACTGATGGCACAAAACCTATATTTAAAACATTACTTGGTGCTGATAGACGCTGGGTCATACTAGTTACAGTGTCAATCTCGGTCAGTATGGTGCTTATTTTATCGTAAAAAAAACTACCTGCTTCAGTTAGGTTCAGCGGTCTGTTATAACGATCAATCAGCACCACGCCCATGTCAGTCTCAAGTTGTTTCAACAAGCGACTCAAGCTTGGCTGTGATAATCCTGTCTTGGTGGCGGCAGTGCTAAAGCTGCGTAATTCTGCGACCGCAATAAATGCATTAAGCTGTTTTAAATCCATACTATTGAGCCTGTCATAGTCTATGCTATACATAGATTAGTTCTTAAAATAGTTCAGTTCTTAAAGTTGATTTATCGTATTATTTAGAATAGTTCTTATTCATATTAGCGCTATCCCATAAATTGTGCTTGAAGATAAAGGATTGAGCAATTATATTGATGGCCAATAATACGGTTACACCATAGTAATAATTTTCATTTTAGCAGTCATTTAACACCAGCAGAAAAAACTGGTTTGGTATTGTTCTATGAGCGACGAAAAAGAAGGCGATGGCATTGATTTTGAGGGTCAGCTGGCCAAGATCATTAACCAAAAGTCGCGTAAGCGTAACAACAATGATATCTATGAACGTTTTATCAATCGAGTCCATGGCTCTGAAGAAAACGATCAACCTGACTTTGAAGCATTAGAAAGTTCAAAAAATCTTGCTGCTTTCGAACCGTTAAGTACAGAAGAGTTGCAATTGTTTGAAGATCAAAGCAGTGAGCAAGAATTGCTGCTAGAAACAGAAGAAACCACAATAACAGATATTCCCTCTGACGCCTCAGGTATAGATGTATTATCTGAAAATGATGTGCTGAGCATAGATGATGATAGCGACAATAGTAGTGTAGATGCTGTCAGTGCAAATACCAAATACTCAGAACATATAACTGGCAACAACGACGCAGAGTTAGCTTCTGCGGTTGATTATGGTAAATCTACAAATATTGGGTCAGATGATGACTCCTCAGATATTGAAGGTACGTCTGAATCAATTGTCGAAGCGCCAAACATCAAAAATAAAGCGATAAAAAAGAAACTAATTATTAAACCAGCCATTATTATTATGGCGGTTGGTTTAATAATATTGGTGGCTATTGTATTAGTGCTAGTATTCTCGGGCATACTATCGACCTCTACTGTTGCTCACACAGATAACAATACTAATGACAACGTAGCAATAGAGAGTGCACCAGCCGTTAAAGCTGAGCCAATACTATCTACCGACAGTCAAACCACTATGAATGATGCTGGATCTGCAAGTGCGCAATCAGCCACTACGACCCAACAAAATGTTTCAGATGATAATAAGCAAGACATGCCAACCGCTAATGAGTCAGAGTTAAACCCTCAGAGCTCTACACCAGAAGATGACGACACTACCATAGCTACCGAGGAGGCGACTATCACTTATGAAGATTTCAGACAAGAATCACAGACGACCTTATATCGCGAAATCAAAGATTAAAGGTTTGACGTTTTGAGTCGTTTTAGACAGTAAGACAACCGTTTATCAAACTATTAGAGACGTTCATACTGAAAAATGTTGTAATACAACAGATAGTACGTATCATTATGTAAAGGATACGGTCGTGTACCGTTGATGATCTGAATTAGATGGTACGTAACTATGAATGAATCAGAAAAAGTGAATAACGACACTGAGCCAAAAAGCATCAGACCACGCAGTCTTGTTTTTACTATTATCAGTGTGATCTGTATTGTTCTGATATCTGCTTTTTATATGTCTAACCGTATCTCTTCCACGCTATCTCAAGCGTCGACTACCCATAATGGTTTAACAGTGAGCAACATCACCAAAGAGGCTAGTCCTCATCAGGTTGTACAGCCGCATTCGGATAGCCAAAATCAACCTAGAAAAACTATAGTTACTGACAATCATGAGAATGATGCTGCCATTAGCTATCATGACTTTAAGCAAGAAGCGCAAAATGTATTATTCCGTGAGGAAGAAAAGATCATACAAGCCAAATACAACAAACATTATATGACAACGACTATCAGTACTGAAGATTTTAGAGTAGAAGCACATAAAACCTTATATCGTGAATCTAGTTATTAGTGTTGCCATCAAAACTATATTGATAGGTATGAGTTAGTAAATGAATCGAATTAAGCCCCATTCCTCTCACTTTAGAGGAGTGGGTTTTTTTATGCTCTCAACATGCCATGCTTTGCTGTATATCATCTGTCGCACTCAATGCTACTGCCACAAAAGCAGCGACCGTCGCGCTGTTGTTATTTTGCTTATATTGAATATGCACAGGAATCTGTGTGCTGACATGGTTTAACGCCATAAAATGACAGCCATCACTATATAGTTTACGTACGCAATAGGGTGCAATCGCCACGCCCAGTCCTGCTGCCACTTCGGTCACCAACGTCTGCATGTGCTTAGGTTGGCTGATAATATTGGGTGAAAACCCAGCTTGCTTACATAGCGTGATGGTTTCATCAAATAAACCAAGCGCTTCATCGCGGTTAAAAATAACAAACTTTTCGTCTTTTAATTGCACCAAATCAATGGTTTGCCGATCGGCTAAAGCATGGCTTTGGTTCACAATCGCCACTAATTTGTCGATATAAATATTGTGGCTGATAAAGTCATCAGCAATGGCGCTCGGTAATGGCCGTGAAAACCCAATGTCGATACGGTCATTATTAAACGCTTCTATCTGTTCGGTCACCGTCATCTCAAACAACGAGACGTGTACGTGCGGAAATTTTTCTTTATAACTGCGTACCAGTGTGGTCATAAAGGTCAAACAAGCTGAGCTCAAATGCGCGATATTGAGTGTGCCTATTTGTCCATCATGTGCTCGCTTCACTTGTATCTTTGCTTGTTCTGCTAAGGCTAAAATAACAGCACCGTCTTTCAGTAATTGCTCGCCAGCAGGCGTGATAGTCACTTCACGAGAAGTACGGTTGAATAGCACAACACCCAACTCTGTCTCTAAGGATGAAATCTGACGACTGATGGCAGGTTGTACCGTATATAGCTCACGCGCTGCTTCTGAAAAGCTTTGGTGCTTGGCTACGGCCATAAAGCTTTTGAGTGTTTTTATATCCATATTAGCCATACCTTTTGTCAATTTGTCTTATCAGCTCATCGCTCAGTCTTAACTTTTATATCTATACATTATTTGTATGGATTCAATCATATACTATCATTTTTGTTATTGATTGCTAAGCTCTATACTGGTGGCATGATTTATTAAGCTGAGAAAATAATGGATAAGCCTGTACTAAACCAACCATCAAGCCAGTCGTCGAGCCAATCATTAAGCCGATTTATCCTGCTGTTAATGACCGCTGCCATCGCGGCAACGGCGGCGAACTTATATTACAACCAGCCTATTTTACCGCTCATTGGTGCTGAGTTTGATTTGACCGACGCGCAACTGGGTAGTATTCCAGCATTGACGCAGTTTGGCTATGCGTTTGCTTTGCTATTTATCTCACCATTGGGCGATTCTATTGCGCGTAGGCGTTTGATTGGTATCTTATCCTGTTTATTGGTGGCCGCATGCGGTTTTGCTGCCGTGTCACCAAGTTTGCCTGTACTGTTACTATCCGTATTTTTAATCGGTGTTAGTGCCAATATTACCCAGCAGCTCATTCCATTTGCTGCGTCCATGGTATCGCCTGAAAACAAGGGTACAACGCTTGGCACGCTGATGATGGGACTAACCATTGGGATATTGTTATCTAGAACCTTAAGTGGGTTTGTAGGAGAGCAGTTCGGTTGGCGCAGTGTGTTTGTGATGTCTGCGGCGTTTGCTGCTATCTTTGGGGTACTGCTGCGGGTGTTTTTGCCAACCAATACACCGCATACCACGCTGCGTTACTTTCCACTTATCAAAAGTAGCTTATCACTATTTGTAAAACATAAATCCCTGCAAAAATTTACTTTGGCAGGTGCATTTTGGTTTGCCTCATTCAATGTGCTGTGGGCGACGCTAGCGATTTATGTCAGCGAAGCACCTTTTAATTATAATGCGCAGCAGGCGGGACTATTTGGTGTGATTGCGCTGGCAGGAGTGATAGGGGCTAAGTCTTCTGGTAAATGGGTCAATAAATTGGGCTCTAAAACGCTAGTGATGATGGCATTGACACTAGCAGCGACAGGCTTTGCTATTACAGGGTTGTTTGCAGGTAATTTGGTGTCACTAATTGTCGGGATTATTTTAATCGACTTTGCTGTATTCAGTGCGCAAGTGGCCAATCAGGTTCGGGTCTTTAGTATCGATCCCGCCGCTCAGAGCCGCATCAACGGTATCTATATGCTGGGTTACTACACAGGTGGGGCATTAGGGTCTATGGCAGGTGTCAAAGCATTTGCCTTGTACCAATGGCCAGGGGTAGTGGTGGTCAGTATCGTCTTTATCATCATCAGCGCCATATTCAATGCATTCGCCAAAAAATAAGTGATATCAGTACAGTTATATCAGTACATAGATATCGATTAGTACGAGATTATTGATAAATCGATATTATTTCTTATCGACTAAGGACATATATGAACCAGTTAAAAATCGCAGGCAGTTTTACCTTATTGTGTATTGCCAGTTTGACCATTATGGTCGGCACGTTACTAGCACCTGGCTTGGTTAGCATTTCGGCAGGTTTGGGTATTACTGATAACAGTGTGCTGCTAATCACTTTACCGTCATTAGGTGCGGTGGTGTTTGCGCCACTAGCAGGAAAGCTCATCGATAAATATGGCGCGTACAAACTCTTGATCATCGGGTTGTCTTTGTACGGGCTTGTAGGTGCCAGTGCTTATCTTTTACATGGACCGGCGCAGGTGTTTAGCAATCGGTTTTTATTAGGTGGTATCACGGCGGTCGTCATGGCGAGCTGCACGGTACTCATCTCCACGTGGTATCAGGGAGAGGCACGCCTAAAAATGATTGCTAAACAAGGCATGTCCATTGAGCTTGGCGGGGTCATTTTCTTGTTTTTGGGTGGCTTGCTTGCATCACAGTTTTGGGCATTACCGCTATCAATTTATTTGGTGGCGTGGGTGTTCTTAGCCATGCTATTACTGTTCGTACCGCGTAATCATGCAGCTACAGCAGAGAACGCACAGATAGTAAAAGACGATAGCAAAACCATTATTAGCGGTCTGACTCTAAAAAATGTGTATCTTATCTCAACCTTAGCAATGACTATATTTTTTACGTCAACCGTATTATTGCCCATCACTATGACTGAGCTTAGCTATAACGAATCGCAAATCGGTCAGCTGCTGGCCTTTATCTCTTTGGTGGCGGTGGTTACCGCAGGTTTTATGCCCAAAATAATCAAATGGTTGAATGAGCCCAAAGTACTGGCGCTGGCATTCTTAGCATTTGCATTGTCGTATGTTTGCTTTACGCAAGCCAGTACCTTGATATTAATAATAGGTGCGCTGTTAATCGGCATTGGCTTTGGCTTTAGTATTCCGCTGTTGAACCACATGACGGTAGAGTTAAGCGCTGCCAAAGTACGTGGCCGTAATCTATCGTATTTTACGATGGCAGTGTTTTCGGGTCAGTTCTTCACATCATTTATGGAGTATATGCCGGGCGGCGCGCACAATGTGTTTATTCTATGCAGTGTATGCAGCGTCATTATTAGTGGGGTGTTGTTTATGAGAGGGGGCAGAACTGCCTGAGTTAGTACTTGTAATTGTAAAAGAGAAATATCTTAGCATCGTTGATAGACACTGAGCCAAGCACTGATGCTACTGTTCTTTGTATCATAGCATCGGTTGGCTTGCAGATTATTTTAAGCCAGTTGCTTTTTGAGCGTGCGTAAGCGGCTTTTAAATTCTGATCTATCAACATAACAGCCTTTTAGACGACGTTCTCCAACATTTTCATCAAATGCGTTACGCCCATGTAAGACTCGGCGATTATCAAAAACTACCATTTGACCTGCTGTCAGTTTTAACTCAATCTTATAGCGGCTGTCTTTTAAACGAGCCATCAACTCTCGATAGGCAAGATAGTAGTCGTACATAATCTCGCTTGGCAAATCAAAAATATCTGCAAGATGTGCGTTGTATTTGATTTCGACAATATTGCCAAAGTTGTCTAGATTGATGACGGAGTGGTGCTCACGAATATCATGGGCAGTGTCATGAAAGCGAAAGGGAATGGCATATTCGGCAAGTAAGCGAAAATACTCAGGCTGATCTTGTCGTAACTCTTCTAGTACCTTTAGCCCATCTACGAAAGTAGACTCACCGCCTATGCTTTCATTGCTTAAAAAATGCAAGAATTGATAGCCTGGCGGTAGCTCTTGATTTGGCAAGTCAGTATGTAGAGGCAATGAGAGCGAAGTATAAGCCAAATTGATCGGCGATTTTTCTGATATCACATCGAATGTCATACCAAAGTTAGTCTGACGCAGATAATCAACTCGCATGGCTGTCCGTACGCCAGCATCAGAGTCATCTGGCATATTATCAATGATAGTAAGCCCATATTTATCCAACGCATTCATCCAGTCGTATAAAGCGCTGTCGCTGGTCATGATGTCTGGTTGATCGTACCTCGGAATATGATCAACAAACGTGCCATCCCAGCTTTCATAAGAACTGCTATGATCCTTGGCCAATGTACTAGAATACCCAAACTCACGTAACCAGCTTTGCTCAAAGTGGCTGGTATGCTTTTGTTCTGACCACTCAATTGTCAGCGTGGTCTTATCAAACAAGACGGATAGTGGATGGATGTCTTTTGAGACGCTCAGTAAATCAAAACTACGCTCGCCAGTTTGAGGATGAAAAGCCGAAGGACAGTTGTCGCGCAGCCAGATATAGTGGTAAGTGCTGTCGATACCATCACTCCAGCGTATTTGAATAGCACGCTCAATGAGCGTCACCGATTCTATTTGATAGTCATCTGCTACTAATACGTCTAGAGAGGGTTTTAATTGGGACATTTCCATTGAAGTAGGCCATAAACATACATGAAGTAAACCTATATTTTACGGCATCCTGCTCAAATTACTTATTCAAACAATGAATTATCAATCACCCAATAAGAAACATTAGGTAAGAAGTACTAAGTGAAATGCGGCTTATCTCATTATAAAGCGTCCAACTAACAACCGTATTTTGGCAATATAGTGTTCATACGCCTTCGCCTTGATCTATTAATAGCTCAATACTGACCTGAAAGTAGTAGTCCTCTTTGATTGTAATACTGATGCTACCTTTATGAGCATGTGCAATAGTTTGCGCAATCGACAACCCCAAACCTGATCCTGACTGCATACTATCTACCTTATGATGTCGATAAAAACGCTCAAACAGTTTGTCTGCTTCTGCTTGAGTCATTGGTTCATCTAAGAGGTTAGTTATCATGAGTGTAAAGACAGGATGGTTCAATACAGAAAGCGATGAATTCTGTAGGTTAGTACGCCTAGTAATATGAGTCGATATGGCCGCTTCAGGGACTAAAGCCTCAATTGATATGGTGCTGTCACTCGCTGCATAATAAATAGCATTTGATATCAGGTTAGAAAACAGCCTTTGCAACAAACTGCCATCTCCCAGTACGGCAGGAAAATGTCCTACTTTTTCCAAAAAAACACCACGGTCTTCAGCTATTAGCTCATAGTATGAGAGCAGTTTGTTTAGCATAGACTCAGTATCAATATGGTGGAGTTGTGAGTTGGATAGACCTTTTTTGGTTTTTGCCAGTAGTAGCATATTATTGATGAGCGTAGACATCTGTTTGAGGGTGTCATGCTGACAGTGTAGCTGTTCTATGTACTCACGACGCTCTCTGTCTTTGCTTAACATGACTTGAGTATGAGTGCTAAGCGTGGCGATCGGGGTGCGTAATTCATGGGCGATGTTATCTGAAAAACGGGACAATGATTCAAAATTGCTCTCAAGTGTCTCCATCATTAGATTATAAGATTTCGCCAATGGTCGCAGCTCGCTTGGCATATTTTTAACAACCACTCTCTCATCCAAGTGTTCAGGATTAATATCTTTCATTTTTCGCATAATGGTAGATAAAGGCGCAAAACCCCAATATACGCTCATGGCGGCAACTGATACGAGTAGTAGTGTGATGATCGCTAAAATAACACTTAATTGACGATTGAAATGTAGCAGGTATTGCCGATGAACATCGGTAGGCAAAGCGATAAGTGCCAAAGTTTGATTGTTCTCAATAATTAAGACACGGTAGTTCCTAGCTTTCAACGTCAGTGAGAACTGCTGCTCACCGTGCGTTGTCCATAATGGCAATATATTGAAGTCTTTTGGTAAAAAACTTACAAAGCTACTAGGAGCACTCGAGAGTAGTACGCCATTTTTATCAAATACAAGAGTTTTTAGATCGTAATCGAGCCAAGAAGCGTTGAGGTAATCTGTATCTGCTGGTGAAGATAACGTCAACACATTGGATAACGTTGCTTGTTTATCAAAGGTGTTCACACGCTTGCGCAGGTTAAATGCTGCATGAGTCAACATCTCTGTGTCCATTTGATCAAAATGATCACTAACAGAACGCTGAACCCATATGTAGATGACCACTTGAGAGATAACGACAAATATCGTGAGTAAAAAAATAGTACGCCAAAGCAAGGGTAGGCGTTTGCTTTTAAGTATGTTTTTCATGCTACGAGTGCTCAGCAATTGTGTCTAGCATCTCTAATTTATACCCCATGCCTCGTATGGTATGAATCAATTTGGTGTCAAATTCATCATCAATTTTTAAGCGCAAACGACGAACGGCAACATCAATGACATTGGTATCGCTGTCAAAATTCATATCCCATACGCGAGAAGCAATAACAGATCGAGGCAGTACCTCGCCACGGTGCTCTAAAAAAAGCTGTAGCAAAGCAAATTCTTTAGCAGTAAGCTTAATCATGGTCTGGCCTCGATGAACCGTTCGCTTTGAGAGATCCATTTTTAGATCTGCTATTTGTATCAGGGTGTTTTTATAATCTGATTGAGCAGCGCGGCGCAGCAAGCTTTTCATTCTTACAATCAACTCAGCGAAAGCAAAAGGTTTGGTCAAATAATCGTCGCCACCAATTTCAATTCCTTTAATTTTGTCGCTCAAGCCATCTTTTGCGGTCAAAAATAGTACAGGCGTGTGTCTTCCAGCTGCTCTATAATTGCGGATCAATTCAAAACCACTAACGTCCGGTAACATTACATCCATCAAGATGACGCTAAAATCGCCGGTCATTAATGCATGATGACCGTCTAAACCAGTCATATAGTGATCCACAATAAAACCCGCTTCGGTCAATCCTTTTTTGATGTATTCCCCAAGCTTCGCTTCATCTTCAACCAATAGTACTTTCATATGTTCTCTATTTCGAATGGGTTGTGTTTTTAACACATTACGTTTGTATGACACTATGCTTCTCTATGAGGTCGAGGTCAGTGTAACGCATTAAGACCAGATGACACCAACATGACAAAATTGTCATGTTGGTGTCATCTACTAGTCAGAATCAACAACGTATGATTCATGCTGATTTAATAAGCTTAAGCATCAGTCAAATCACTAGTCAAATCACTTATCTTTGACTATCAAAAAATAGGAATGAATTATGTTGTCACTAAAATCAATCATCGCTACCGGCATTGCTTTGACCATATCAACTGTAGCACTGGCAAACGAGCCAAATATGCATACCGAAAAAGACAAAACATGCTGTGCAAAAATGGATAAAGACATGAATATGAAAGATCCTGCTATGATAAAAATGATGGATAAGATGAAAGCCATGGATGATAAGTGTTGTGAGAAGAATGATAGCGAACAATAAAACGTATTAGCTATCGATCGTTACTCGATTGCCGCAATAGCAATAGAACTTAGCACCAAGCAAGTGCTACTTAGTGAATATCAGTATGACAATGACAATGACAATACCTATAGGTGAATTTATGACGCGAAGCAGTACTATGTATGGGCACAAAGGCCGTAAAATGTTTAACCATGTTTGTTTGCTATCGCTGACCTCACTGCTTTTTGCCTGTAGCCAGCCAGAATCAGATGTTGATCAAACAGTACAGACTGAAAAATCAGCAACTGTTGGTTCGAAATCTGCACAAATAAGTGAAACAAAGCCAGTGATGCTTTCTCAAACAGAGTCGTCCACACTACTCAAAAATGTCTCAGCGACTGTGTACACAACAAAAAACTGTGGATGCTGCGAACAATGGATAGCCAATACAAAAGAGCATGGTCTGCGGGCAACTGTGCAGCATCCTGATGATTTGTCTTTGTTTAAAGACCGCTATGATGTTCCACAGCAGATGCGTACTTGTCATACTGCAGTCACTACAGATGGTTATGTGTTTGAAGGCCACGTACCAGCAAAACATATATCACAGTTTTTAGCGAATCCGCCTAAACAGGCAATGGGTCTTGCTGTACCTGGAATGCCAGTAGGTAGTCCTGGTATGGAGCAGGGAAATCAGTTTGAGCCGTATCAAGTGATGCAAATGAACAAAGATGGTACGACAGAAGTGTATGCCAACATCGAGTCACCTCAGCAGCAACTGTAGCCTGAATATATGCGTTTGAAGTGTGCTGAAAGCCAATAGCAACACAAAAATATACTTAAGATGATGCATTCGAATATCGAATAAGATAGAAATAGCACTCATTTTGACTTACGGAGACTTATTATGATGAACAGTAGTATTATGGATGGAGCAATGATGCAAGGTATGGGCGGAATGATGGCGTGTATGCTATTTGCATTATTGTTTTTTATCGTACTTTTATTAACGATATTTGCTCTTATAAAACACTTACGCCAACCTACGAAAACTTTTCAATAAACAACTACTGATTGCCGTGTTACTCACTATCGCATGTATGAAAATAATGATTAGTATTATTTAAAGCACTGTCTTAGATGCTATGAATAACTACATTGAGCACAATCAAAAATCAAATAAGGCGGGCAATATTATTTTGCCCGCCTTATTTATAGAATAATTATATTTAGTAGCAAGTCATTAACCTGTATTACGCAGACCCGCTGCCAGCGCATTAATACTACGGATTAATGGGTCTTCGACTTGTAGGTTTTCACTGTCACCTGAGCCCTCTGCTTGTCTAGCACGCTTTAACAGCTCAATCTGTATATAGTTAATCGGGTCTAGATAAGCGTCACGCCACTGAAGAGATGCCGCCAAGTTCTCTTGGCTAGACAATAAAGAGTCTTGCTCCAGCAGCGAGTTTAGACCTGAATTGGTCAGTGCGTATTCATCCGTAACCGCTGTCATAATTTGTTGACGCAGCGGCTCATCATCACACAACTGGCTGTAGGCCTCGGCAATATTCATATTGGCTTTGGTAAAGGCCATCTCGATATTACTCATAAACACGCTAAAGAACGGCCATTTAGCACTCATCTCTTTCATCAACGCTTCGTCTTTTTTGACGCTATGCAATGCACTGCCGACACCATACCAAGCTGGTAGGGTAAAGCGTGCCAGCGACCAACCAAACACCCAAGGAATCGCGCGTAATGTGGTCTTACTTGGCAGGCCTTTTTTACGGTGGGCAGGGCGTGAGCCAATATTCAATAAAGAAATCTCTTGTACTGGCGTCACTTGTGAGTAGAATTTATAAAACCCTTCAGTATGATCAGTCAGCTCGCGATAACGCTGCTCACCATCATCTGCTAAGCGTGCAAATAGTGCTTCATAATCTGGTAACTCAGTCGGTTGTACCACAAATCTTGACGAGCAGGCTTTGAGTGTCCCTGTGATACCCATGGTGAGCTCAAATACAGCGGTGTCGGTATTGGCATATTTGGCATATAGCACTTCACCTTGTTCGGTCACTTTAACCTGACCATGCAGCGTGCCGGCGGGCTGAGCAGCAATCGCCTTGTGCGTTGAGCCACCACCACGGCTCACAGAGCCACCGCGACCATGGAACAGTCGTGTTTTGATGCCATATTGCTCAGCAATGTTGTTAATGGTTTGCTGCGCACTATAAAGCTGCCATGCTGAGGTAATAATACCACCATCTTTCGATGAATCTGAATAACCCAGCATGATCTCTTGTGTGTTATCGGTGTTCTTTAGTAATCCACGATATAGAGGATTGTCTAACACGGCAGGTAATATTTGATCGATGTTTTTAAGATCTTCGATGGTTTCAAACAAGGGTGCGACGGGTAGGTCAGCAGACAGTTGACCATCAGCGTCAACGGTACACAAGCCTGCAAAGCGCATTAGTAGTAAGACTTCTAGCAGTTGACTGGCATTATTGGTCATCGAGATGACATAACTACCAAAGGTGTCTGGCCCGACCAATTTACGTAATGTCGCCACAGAGTTCATCAGCGCTAACTGTTCGCGTGTTTTGTCACCCAGATTGTCGGTATAGATAAGCGGCGTGCCGGGTTTTTCGAGCAAGCGTGTGAGCCACTCTTGGCGTTCTGTTTCACTGAGCGTTTGATAATCAGGTAGGTTGGAGGCACTGGCAAAGATATCGCCAATCACTTCGCTATGATAAGACGACTCTTGACGGATATCGAGCGCCGCCAAATGAAAACCACAGGTCTTAACCAAACGAATCACATCTAACAATAATCCTTCTGCATGTGCGGTATCGTGTGTATTTGCGCTTTGACGAATAATGCGCAGGTCTTCTAATAGCTCTTCTGGGTTGCGGTAAGCGTCCTTTTCTGCCTCGACATCTGTACCTTGGCTTTGGATACGGCGATTGGTGGCTTTAACTTTGGTCAGGATGATAGAGATCAATCGACGATAAGGCTCATTGCTATAATCATTGGGATTGTAATCAAATACTCGCTTATCAAGTTCGCCATAGCTCTCAATTTTGGCGTAGACCTCAGGTTGGATGGTCACAATCGTATCGCTATGGATAAGCTGACGGCGCAGTTTTTTGAGCAATACTTGATAATGACGCAGTACCGTATCAGCATGCATCAATACGGCGCGTTCTGTGGTTTCAAAAGTCACAAATGGGTTGCCATCTCGGTCACCACCGATCCATGAGCCAAAGCTGATAAATGCAGGCAGTGGATAGTCAGTTAGTTCTGGGTAAATGTCGATAATGGCTTTTTTGATATTACGATAGACCTTAGGAATAGCACTAAATAAACTGGCATTAAAATAATGCAGTCCGTTATTGATTTCATCATAAACCAGTGGCTTACGGGTGCGCACTTCGTCAGACGACCATAATAGATCAATCGTTTGCGCCGTTTGCTCTTTGGCTTGCTCGTAGGCAAAACTGTTTTCAGTTAGATTATTTAACGCATCACTGTGTGTGAATAGACTTTGTAATATATTCATCGTTGTACGGCGACGCGCTTCGGTAGGGTGCGCGGTGAACACAGGCATGAATTTCAGTTGATCGATTAGTTCTTGCATTTGTGCAGGTTCAATATTGCGCTCACGACATTCGAGTAGCGTACGGCGAAACGAGCCTTCCCAGCTGTGTTCTGATTGAAGACGTTGGGCTTGGCGTTGTTCACGCAAATAGTTCTCTTCGCTTAAATTAGCAAGGAAGAAATAGATAGAGAAGCCACGTATAACGTTTTTTAAGGTTTGATTGTCTAAAGAAGCAATAAAATCGATCAGCTGCTGTTTATGTGCCTCATTTGGCTCACGTCGCTGCTGAATAAAGCCTTTGCGCAGCGTCTCAATCGTATCTAGCGTTTGCTCACCAGATTGGCGAGAAATAGCATCGCCTAGCAATGAACCTAACAAGCTGGTGCGTTTACGTAGTACGTTGTTATCTAGTGTCATCTTCAACCTTCCTATCAAATGAATGAATACAATACTATGGCTATCTTATACGTAATATCCTTATAGTTTTTTGCAATTTAACATAAATAGGTGAGGCCTGCTTGATGTTGATAGCAATTTTTTTTGCTAGTAGATACTGGCAGACCTCTGATGCACTACTATTAGAGTGATTTATTCTGACCATGCTCATTGCTATAGTCTATCCAAAAGTCCGCATTATCTACTCCAGCCTTTCTAGGGTCAAAGACAGGATTGATGCCTAATTCCATCTGCTCGTCGTAGTCTTTTAGAACTTTTAGAGCAACTTTACTTAGAAGTAAAATAGCAATGAAATTTAAGTAGCACATACTGCCAAACCCTATATCACCTAACGCCCACATCATACCGATCGACTGGACACTACCAGTAAAACAAACGATTAAAAATACCAGTTTGAGTACATGTTTGAGAATGGGGTAGCGCAGTTTATTATCCAAATAGACCAACGTAGTTTCGGCAATATAGTAATAAGCAACCAAACAGGTAAAGGCGAATAAGAAGATAGCAATCGCAACAAACCCACTTCCATACTGGTTAAAGACTGTAGATACAGCCGCTTGGGTAAACGCCGTGCCAGCTTCAACACCAGGCATATTACCAACTAGGGTTACACCTTCAGGGGTCACCACGTTATACATGCCAGTTGATAGGATCATCAGCGCCGTTGCAGTACATACAAGCACCGTATCGATGTATATAGAAAAGCTTTGCACTAAGCCTTGTTTAGCAGGATGTGATACTTCTGCTGCCGCTGAGCTAAAGGTCGCCTCGCCAGCACCTGCAACATTTGAGAAAACAGCACGGCGGACGCCCCAAGAGATTGCGGTTCCAACCATACCGCCAAACACTGCATCCATGCCAAAGGCGCTCTTAAAGATAAGTGCAAACATTGCAGGGATATTTTGAGCGTTAAATGCCAATACAATCACCATCATGAGGATATAACCAATTGCCATGACAGGGACGACTTTTCCTGCAAAATTAGCAATACGCTTCACACCGCCAAATATAATGATGCCTAAGAGTACGACAAGGACAACACCTGTTACAACGGGCGGTATATTAAATGCGGTATTAAAAGAGTCCGCAATGGTATTGGCCTGTACACCAGGCACTAATACGCCGTAAGATAGACAGGTCACGATAGCGACGATGATAGCAAAAGGTTTTAGCTTTAATCCTCTTTCAATATAAAACGGCGAGCCGCCACGATATTGATCACCGACCTTATGTTTGTATACCTGCGCTAAGGTAGACTCAATAAAAGCGCTAGCACCCCCTAACACACCCATGAAAATCATCCAAAATACCGCCCCAGGGCCACCTGCTGCAATGGCTGTTGCAACTCCAGCAATATTACCCACACCAATACGTCCTGATAGCGCCATACAGAAAGCTTGGAAGGAGCTGATCCCTGCTGATGAGCTTTGTTTATCGAACAACAGCTTGATCATTTCTTTGAAATAACGGATTTGTACGGCACGAGTCATAATCGTAAAGTAGATGCCGACACCTAACGCAAGATAAACTAGGGCATCACTCCAAATATACCCGACGATAGTATTGATGATATTTTCCATAACTTTACGTCCTTGTAATGTTTTCGGTTATGCTGACTTGGGTGTGGATAGTGGACAATATCAGTTTTTAGTTCACCAACCAGACAGTTTTGGTTTGGGTATACTGTGATAAGGCCTCTAAGCCATTGTCGCGACCACCGAAGCCAGATTGTTTATAACCACCGAAAGGTGTCGTAATATCGCCCTCAGAGAAACCATTAATCGAGACGGTACCAGCTTTAATAGCGGACGCCACACGGAAGGCTCGATGGATATTTTGTGTATAAAAGGAAGCAGCAAGCCCATAGTCACTCTGATTAGCAAGTTCAATAGCTTCCGCTTCGGTTTCAAAACTTGTGACCGCTAAAATCGGGCCAAAAACCTCTTCTTTAAACAGTGTTATGTCTGGGCTGACATTATCAAAGATGGTAGGCTCAATATACCAGCCACTACCGAGTTCATCGTGGATACGTCCACCTGCGATCAAACGAGCACCCTCAGCTTTGGCAGTATTGAGATGCGATATTACTTTCTCAAAATGCGCTTTTTCGATCATTGGCCCAATAGCGACCTCGGGATCGTAAGGATGACCAACCTTCCAAGACTGAAGACCTTCTTTTAATAGCGTTAACAACGCTTCTTTTTGGCTAGAGTGGACAAGTAAACGTGAACCACAGCTACAGTTTTCGCTCATATTCCAAAAGGCAGCGGATAAAATATGCTCGATGGTTTGTTGATTAATAATGGCATCCGCAAAGACGATTTGAGGGCTTTTACCACCACACTCTAAGACGACTTCCTTAAGGTTGCTTTGTGCAGAGTACTGTAGAAACAGTCGACCGACTTCGGTTGATCCTGTAAAAGAAACCATATCAACATCCATATGTTGACCGAGTGCTGCACCCACTTCTTCACCAAGTCCGCAAACTAACTGCAACGCCGCTTTTGGCACGCCAGCCTCGTACGCCAATTGTGTTAATCGATATGCTGAGAGTGAGGTCAATTCAGCAGGTTTAACAATGACTGAGTTGCCAGTTATTAATGCGGGTGCAACTTTCCATGCATACATTTGTGCTGGGAAATTCCATGGTAGTACTGTACCCACTACACCAATGGGCTCTTGTACCACAAGGCCTAGCGCATCAGCACCAGTCGGAGCAACCTTGCCAAAAACTTTATCAGCAGTTTCGGCGTACCATTCAAAGGTTTCAATCGTAGCGGGCAGGTCAGTGTTGAGGCATTCTGTAATAGGCTTGCCTGCATCGACGCAATCTAAGGCAGCTAACTCATCTATATGCTCATGCATTAACTGACACCAGCGCTGCATGATAGCTTTGCGCTCTGCAGGAGACATCCGTCGCCACTCACCATGTTCAAAAGCGTCTCGGGCTGCCGCGACCGCCGTATTAACATCTTGCCGACTTCCACTAGCAATACTACCTATGCAGGTATTATCAATAGGGCTGTAGTTGGGGAGTGTTGTCTCAGATACTGATGCTGTGGTATCTATTAAATGGCCTGCCCAAAGCTGTTGGTTGCTGGCGAGTTCAAAGACTTGCGCTGTGGTCATACTCATTAGATTGTCCTTTTCTATACAATGGTAGGAACGATAAGAATGGTGCGATGTATCAAGACAGAAGTGCTAAAAATGACTGAGTCTCTTCCTTTGACATATCAGTCAAAGGTAGTCGTACTGACCCAATGTTGATGCTCCCGTTAATGCAGCCTGCTTTGGCTTTTTGGTTATAGTTTCCAGACTCCATAGAGTGGATAGCCGGATACATAGCTGTCATCAGCTCTTTAGCACGGTTCCAATTACCTTTTTGTGTGGCTTCAAACAGTGCGACTTGTTCTGCTGGAAATACGTTAGCCGCACCAGCGATCCAGCTCTTAGCACCCCAAAAGAAGAAATCTACTGGTTGGTCGTCACAACCACAAACCACTTCAAAGTTTTCAAAATCAGCCTGTAGCATACGTAATGCATGGCTAAAATCGCCACTGCTTTCTTTGACACCTACAATATTGGGATGCTCAGATAAATGCGCAACGGTTTCAAATTCAATGCTTACACCGACGCGTGCTGGAAAGTTGTACATAATGATAGGTAGGTCAGTGGCATCAGCGACGGTTTCAAAATGCGCAATAATACCGTCTTGGTCTGGTAGACTATACGGATTGGCTGATAACATTAAGCCGTCGTAGCCCAAGTTTTTGGCTTGGTGAGCAAGTTCGATAGAATGATTGGTCGATAAACTGTTGACACCTGCAATCAGAGTGACTTTGCCTTTGGCAGCGTCAGCGATAGTGGTCAAAACCAGTTCACGCTCTGCAGGCGAGAAAGTGTAGTATTCACCTGTTGTACCGCACGCTACGATTCCAGTAACGCCTTTTTCTATGAATACATTGACCAGTTCGGTCAATTTTTGAGTATCGATATCTCCATTAATATCGAAAGGAGTAACGATAGGGACTAAAACGCCATGAATGTTCATATAAATATCCTTATTTGGAAGTAAAAGCCGTTAGTAAGCCATGAGCTGTTAGCGACGTTGTTGGCTCTATAAGTTGTCATAGAGATAAGATGTTCGAGTATTATTTAAAAGATTTACGTTTGAAGCGGTTTAGACGATAGGCAGTAGGATCTACCATGGCAGTATCGCCAAAATATAAAGCCGCAATTATCTGTGCGCTTACCACAGCTTGGGTCAGACCTAGATGCTGATGACCAAAGTTTAAAAAGACTGAATTACGTCTATCTATGATGGGTAGTGAGTCTGCTGTAGAAGGTCTAAACCCCATCCATTGCGTATTACTATTACTATCTAGTGGGGTCTTTAGCATTGCTTGAGCTTGTTTCAACAGCATATTCGCACGGTTCATGTTTGCTGGCGCCTCAAGTCCTGCATACTCAACAGTGCCAGCC
>NZ_JBQSVM010000014.1:0-78548 GCF_052376235.1 Psychrobacter sp. AOP7-A1-24
CCTTTACGATGGTGTTTTTCTCCAAAGCGCTTATTTGGTTGAATGAACTCAAAGCCTGCCGAATAATAGTAGTGACTGACCGTGTCGATCTAGAAACCCAGTTGAGCAATACCTTTAAGTCAGGTGGTGTCATAACCAGTAAACGCGATAGTCGTGACGCCATGGCTACCTCTGGTCGCCGTCTAGCTGAGCAAATCGGTCGCGGTAACGAGCGTGTTATTTTCTCCATCATTAATAAGTTTGGTTCAGCCGTTAAGTATGATGAATGCTATAACGACAGCCCAAACATCATCGTCATGGTCGATGAAGGTCACCGCAGCCAAAACGGTGAGAATAACATCCGCATGGCACAAGCCCTGCCAAATGCTGCTTTTATTGCCTTTACTGGTACGCCATTACTTAAGGATGACAAGACCGAAAACAAATTTGGCAGCATCATTCACTCCTATACCATGCAGCAAGCGGTCATAGACAAAACCGTTACCCCGCTGTTATACGAAGAGCGTATCCCTGAGCTCAATACCAATGACCAAGCAATCGATGCATGGTTTGACCGTATTACCCAGAAGCTCACCGATGATCAAAAAACTGACCTCAAACGTAAGTTCTCACAGAAAGGACAAATCTATCAGGTTGAAGGTCGTATTGAGCTGATCGCTCATGACATCTCTGATCACTTCCAAAACTTCAAACAGCAGCATCTAAAAGGTCAACTGGCTTGTGACTCCAAAGCCTCAGCTATCCGCTATAAAATGGCATTAGATAAGATTGGTAAAGTGACCTCAGTGGTTGCTATGTCACCACCTGATACCCGTGAAGGGCATGATACCGTTGATGGTGAATCAAAAGACATCGTCCAGAACTGGTGGCAAGCCAATGTCGCTACTGAGTACGGTGGTGATGAAAAGGCATATACCAAAGCCATCATAGAAGCCTTTGGTCAGGACAATATTGACGGTAGCGCTCCTGATATTATGATCGTCGTCGATAAGCTACTAACGGGCTTTGATGAGCCAAAGAACACCGTCCTGTATATCGATAAGCCATTAAAGCAGCATAACCTGATTCAGGCGATTGCACGGGTGAACCGCTTACACGAGAAAAAACGCTTTGGTTATCTGATTGATTATCGTGGCATCTTAAAAGAGCTGGATACCACCATTGAGAAATATCAAGACTTAGCAGAACGTACCCAAGATGGTTTTGATATCGAAGACCTCAAAGGTCTGTACAACGCAATGGATACCGAGTATAAGCAGTTGCCAAGACTCCATAAGGAGCTGTGGGCGATATTCTCCTCGGTGAAAAACAAGCAAGACGGTCAAGCGTTAAGACAAGTGCTTGCACCAAAGATGCAGGAAGTAGAGGGCAGAGTAGTCGATACCAAGCTTAAAGAGCGTGACGACTTTTATGCAGCTTTGACCGCATTTTCTAACGCCATGAAAATTGCGCTGCAATCAGCGTCTTTCTTTGAAGATAAATCATTTGATAGCAAGCGTGACCGCTACAAAGCCGATCTAAAAGCCTTTATCAATCTACGTAAGCAAGTACGCGAGGATGCTGATGAAACTATCGATTACGATGAGTATGAAGCAGATATTCGCAGCTTACTTGATAAGCATATTGCTGGCCTTGAGGTTCGTGAGGCAAAAGGTGCTTATTTGGTTGGCAACTTAGGTAAGGATGTTAAGCCTGAAGAATTAAGCGATGATGAAGCACGCAACCAAACGGATAAAATCACTGGTCGGGTGACCAAGATGATTGAGCAAGATTTGGCTGATGATCCTTATGCCCAAGAGTATTTTTCTAAACTGCTTAAGCAAGCGATTGCAGATGCGAAAGCAATGTTCGATGCGCCAGTGAAGCAGTACATGATGTTTGCTGACTTTGAGCAAGCCGTTAAAGACCGTGATGTCGCTGATGTACCGAATGAGTTTATCGATGGTAATGGCAGATTAAACAAACATGCTCAGGCGTATTTTGGTTTGTTTAAGCATTTATTCGATACTGATTTCTTGATAGATAAAGAGTTAGATAACGACAAGCTAGTCGATTACGCCTTTGAAATTGATAATATCGTTAAGACAGCCGTGGCTGAGTACTCTATCAACCCAGCAGAAATTGAAAACGCCATTAGTGTCAAATTGCTACCGATGTTATTTATGGATTTGGGTATCGATAAAGCGCAACAACTCATCGAAGAAGTACTAAAAATTACCCGTCTTGGACTTTCGAGAGACCAGTAGCATAAGAGCAGAAAGAGGGTAGTAGGCAATGACTGAGAATAAAGTGTTTTACTACGGTCAAGATAAAATTGGCTATGAAGTTGTGCGTAAAGAAGCAACTTATAAAGAAAAGATAAACCAGACTGAAAGCGCCAAGCTTGTTACCGAAAAGACCAAACCTCGAAAAGTAGTCATCAAGGTTCATCCTGATCAGCGTGTGGTCGCCACAGCACCTGTCGATGCTACCGATGAGGTGATACACGATGCGGTGATGAAACGCGCTCGCTGGATATGGCAGAGCCTACAGGATTTTGCCAAACAACAAGATCATGTATTGCCCAAGCGTTATGTCAGTGGCGAAACTCAGTTTTATCTCGGTCGTCGCTACGTGTTAAAAATAATAACGGATGCAGAAGTTGCTGATGGAATAAACAGCACGGTGAAGCTCAGTCGCGGTAAGTTAAATGTAGAATTGTCTCAAAGTGATTCTGAGTTAGACGCTGAAGAACGAGCTGTCTTAGTTAAACGTCTTATTGATGAATGGTATAGAAATAAATTTAGGTCGATCTCTAGAGAGAGGCTTGAAGCCTTGATATATAAGGCTTCATGGGTTAAAAATAGTCCTTCAATAAAATTAATGACCATGAAAAAGCAGTGGGGAAGTTGCTCAACTAAAGGCAATTTAATACTCAATCCGCATTTAGCAAAAGCCCCAAAGGAGTGCATTGATTACGTGATACTACATGAGCTCTGCCATATCGCTGAGCATAATCATAGTGAGCACTTTTGGCGCTTATTAACGCAGGTAATGCCAAACTGGAAAGAGGTGAAAGCTAGGCTTGATGAGATGGCTGAGCTTTATTTGAATGAGTGACTCATAACACCTTTATCATAATTAGCAAAAAGACCACCTTCAAAAGAGTAGCTAGCTATCAACTAAAATAACCCGCATCAGACGGGTTATTTTAAGTTCAATTCTGAGAAGCTTTTTAACTATGGCGTACCTGCATGCCCCACCTTAACTCGCACAGCTAACATACGTCCTTTAGTTTCTGCCTTACGAGAGTCTTCATCCCAGTCTGGCGCCGCGCACATAAATAATGTCTTACCATCATGTCCACCAAGCGTAACCGCAAAGATACCATCAGGTGCAGTATCGATAACTTCTAAAATCTCACCACCCTCTGCTATACGTACCGCTCGCTGATTTAAAGTATCTGCGATCCACACGGCACCTTCTGCATCCAAGGCCAAACCATCAGGTAATATACTGGCATTCTCTATACGTAGACCAAGATTTGGCTCATCACCTAATTCTCCAAAATTAGCAAAGTCACGCTTTTCTCCAAGGCTACCATCTTCTTTGATATCAAACTGCGTAACTTTATTGCCGAATAGCTCGTTAACGATCAATGTTTTCTGATCTGCAGAGATAACCATACCATTTGGAAATGCCAACCCTTCAGCAACAACCTGTGAGCTTCCATCAGGCTTAACCAATACAAGCCCTGTGTTTTTATGGTCAGCGCCACCCATTAAATCAAAACCAAAGTTGCCGACATAAGCATTGCCATTGGTTGAAACCACCATGTCATTGGCATGACCACCGCAATGCTCCCAGATATCAGCGTGAACGACCAAGTTACCATCATTTTCTAGTCGCAAGACTTTGCGGTCTTTCATCGATACAACCAGCAAACGCCCATCAGGCAACCATCCTAAACCGGAAGGTTGATGTTCAACATGGATGATTTTCTCCGCTATTCCTTCATCGTTGACCCGATAAACGCCTTGAGTATAGAAATCGACAAACCATAGCGCATTTTGATACCAGCGAGGTCCTTCTAAATAGTGAAAGCCATCAACGGCAACTTCTAATTCATATTTCGACATAATCATCTTCCTTGATTGATAGACAAAATTATTTAAACAATATTTCTTATCATGCTATTTCTTCATATATTGCAGTGACTTCCTCTAAATTCATATCTTTGGGATTGGTCGCGATTAGTCGTGCATAGGTATTGATAACTATGTCGGCTAAAGCAGGAATATCGTTCTTTGTAATATCCAGTTCACTTAAACGGTATTTAAGACCACTGTTTTCCAAAAACATTTTTAGTTGACTAATAAATGAAGTCGCTGCGTCTAAATCAGCCATTCCAGTTGTCTGAGTAGGCATGACAGCACGAGCAAGCTCTGCGTATAGAGGAGCAGCTTCTGATAAGTTAAATGTAAAAACACCGCACATGACTAGTGCATTAGCATGTCCATGTGGAATGTGGAAGTTAATACTAAGAGGGTATGAGAGTCCATGAACGGCGGCTACAGAGGCATTAACGAAGGCGATGCCAGCTAACGTAGAACCTAATAACATCTCGGCACGAGCATCAATATCGTCACCTTGGTTTAATACTCTTTCAAAATTATTCCAAAGCATCTGTAAGCCTTTTAGTGCTAGTGCATCTGAAATAGGATTCTTTTTAGTACGACTGGTATAGGCTTCAATACAATGCACCATGGCATCAAGTGCGGTTGCTGCAGTGATATGACGAGGTAGTTTTAGTGTTAATGTTGCATCTAAAATGGCGACGTCAGGTAGGATTTTAGGTGTATAAATGGCCTTTTTACTACCATCTTTTGCTGTAATCACGGAGACAAAAGTGGATTCTGCACCTGTACCTGCAGTAGTCGGTATTGCAAATAGTGGTAGTTTTTTGAAACCGCTAATATCTTTATCCAAAATATCATTAAGGGTCTGAAAGTCGTTCGGATATAAGGCGACAATCTTTGCTGTATCAATAGAGCTGCCGCCTCCTAAGCCAATGATCAAATCACATTGATTGTCTCTTGCAAGCCCAATAGCGCTTTCAACAATCTCGATAGGTGGGTCAGCAACGACATTGTCGAATACAACGACACTAACGTCTGCTTCCTGTAAGGCTTGCTGGGCGATATTGACATAGCCTAGTTCGGAGATTCCAGCATCTGTAATGATTATAGCTGAAGTGGCAGCATATTGTTTTGCTAAGACCCCTAGCTTTTGTCGCATGCTGTCAGCTTCGCTGACAATATGACCATTAGTATAAAATTCAATCCCTGTCATTCTGTTCTTCCTTGTTTATATATACTCACTTGTTGAGATCAAACGATACAAAAGTAAGAGTGTTTTTATATCGATTAGACTTTTATAAGGCGTCAATGCTTTTCAAGAGTATTAGGTAACTACTTATCTTATTAATATTTTACCTTCAATACATTTTTTACAAGAGCAGTGTGCAGTGGGCTGCAAAAAAAACGTATTAAAAAATTCTAGGTACCAGAAAAGCAAGCAATATCTTAATTTCTTAACATGCTTAACTAGCCGATGTTTGTAAGGTGTTACATTAGCATAAACATTAGCGAATAGTCATTAAATGATTTGACAGCTATCACTTTAGTTGCTAATTTCAGATGGATGTTTAGGTGTGTCTTAAGTATATATTGACCTAGTTACTTATAACCACTGCTAATAGTGTATTTAACTTACCTGTCGAATACTACAAAAATACAAGTTAAATTAATGAACTTATGACTACTATCAAAAGGAATTGATAATGAAATTAGCACCCATTTTTTCGATAAGCGTGCTAGCCGCGATGAGCCTTTTAGGTTGTTCAAACCAATCCAGTAATGGTACGACTTCCTCAGAAGAGACCACTGTTTTACGTTTCTCACATTTCTATCCTGCAACATCTGATATTAATAAAGAGATTTTTGAACCTTGGGCAAAAAAAATTGAAGCTGATTCGGGCGGGCGTCTTAAAGTTGAGGTATATCCTTCGGCCACTATTAGTAAAGCGGACACAGCTTATGAGTCTGCTGTAAAAGGAACCATTGATATTGGTTCACAAGTACAAGGTTATACAAGTGGTCGATTCCCATTATCTCAGATTGCAGAGCTTCCGGGGTTGTCTAACTCATCAACACAAACAGGCTGTATGCTGCAAACCTTATATGACAATGGTACGATTGCTGACGAGTATAAAGATTCACACTTGCTCTTTATGTTTGCCACAGGACCTGGAACCTTGCACAGTACTAACAAATTGATCAGAACTCCTGAGGATATGAAAGGTATGCGTATTCGTAGGCCCTCAGCAGTTGCAGGTGACATTATCGAGAGTATGGGAGCTTCTCCTGTTGGGTTACCTGCCAATGATATATATACTTCTTTACAGCGTGGTGTCGTTGATGGATTAAGCTTTCCATGGGAGGCCATGGAGACTTTTAAACTAAATGAGTTGACGAAATATCATACCAATATGCCATTTTATAGTTCTGCTTTAATGGTAACTATGAATAAAGATAAGTATGAAGGTCTTCCAGAGGACTTGAAACAAGTTATTGATGAAAATTCAGGTATGGCGCTTAGCAAAAAAGTAGGGGCTATGTGGGATAAGACTTATTCAACGCAGTTACAAGCAGCTATCGACCAAGGAGACGAAGTTGTCGATATCTTAGACCCACTCAATGACCCAGACTGGAAAGGCCCACTTGAAAAAGGTACAAAGAAATATCTTGATGATGTAGAGTCTTTAGGACTAGATGCTTACGAGGTCTATGATAAGGCTAAAGAAGCTAGTGTGGTCTGTAAAGTGTAATCTTATAAAATTTTTAGCTAAAATGTAGCTGAACTGACTAAACTGAAAAAGCCCCAGCTTTAAGCTGAGGCTTTTTTGTTTTTCTGATTCTAACTATTTTAAGATTTACCTACCTAGGACAAGCTGTCCACCAGAAAAGCTAATACACCCCTCACAAAACCAAGAGTTCAATCTCATTGCATAAGGTACATCTGCTGGGACATCTAATTGATAGGGACGACCACAGTACTCACAGTGTACGTTATCTAAATAAACCTGACATTTTGCAAGTGTAACAAATAAAACATCAATCTCCGTGTTGTGGTCATAACAAAGCAGTTCTAAATGAGCTATATAATCACTGGGCGACACATAGGACCAATACTCATAGCACAAACGCTTCAGTGTATCCTCCAGAGCTGAATCAAAGACGAAGTTCATGCTCATAATACCCTCCTTAGTATCCATAGCCAGTTTGAGGTAGTAGCTCGTAAAGTTCACTCTGTAGCTGACTACACATATCATCAGCGATATAGTCAGGATTGACATCTAAGCGCGTCTGAACCCATACGCGCAGCGCCATATGATTATCAAAGCAACTATCAATACTTAGGAACCTAGCCAAACCATTACCTGACTGAATACAGAGCTCACAAATGAGATAGTTAGCAATATTATCTGCGCCATTACTGACATAGCCACTAGGTTTAAACGTCGCATGCAGTTTATCGTAATCAATCATTTTCATGGTGAGACCCCTTATCGGTAGATACCTGAGCAATCTGACTGCGATTGACCAATGCTTCAAATGCACTACCATCCTGTCGAGTCATATTCGGTACATAGCGACTATACGTATTAAATAGCATCTTGGTTGTAGAGTGTCCCATTTGACTGGCAATCCACTCAGGGCTTTCGCCAGCAGCTAACCATAGCGTTGCTGCGGTATGACGAGTCTGATAAGCATTACGCTTCTTCAGACCTAAAATCTTGAGAGTAGGGTGCCAAACACGTTTATTTACGTTGTTGTAATCAAATGGCTCACCTGTATGCGCGCAAAATACATAGTTAGATTGCTTATAAGTGATGGTCTGCTGTTCCTTCAGAGCATCGTAGACCCAAGGTGACATTTGAATTGCACGGTAAGACTCTTGAGTCTTAGGAGGAACAATTTTGCCTTTAACATAAGCTTGTTTGATCACAATCTCACGCCGATTAAAGTCAATGTTCTCCCACGTTAACCCATCAATCTCACTCGTACGCATACCTGTAAAAAAACGTACCAGATAATAATTGCGATAGTCTGCTCTTACCCCATTAATAAACGTCCAAACCTCACTTAGTGTGAATGGTTGGATATCCGTTTTAGGTTGCTTGAGCGCATTGATATCGTAATAAGGATTATCAAATTTATAGCGTTTAGCCGCTTCTTTTAGTATCATACCTAAAGGTACCATTATCGAATTGATACGTGCCGCTGACAGATGTTTGTTAGCTTTTCCGTAAGTCACTTTGGCGAGGGATGAACGGAAGGCTAATACATCTGTCTTTTTTATGAGGTTAATGGGTTTAGTCCCAAACTCAGCAATCAAGTACATATCAATAATCTCCTTTATTTTGCGTTTGTAAGTATCACGCCACTCAATTTCTTTTTCAGAAAACCATAATTCTGCAAAATTTTTAAAAGAGGGCGTATCGGTACTAATGCATTCTTTGCGATCGCTTAACGCTACCATCTGTGCCGCTTTATCACTTTTTGGAAAGTACTTAGCGTAATTGAACAGTCCTAAGATGATTTCTGCTTTCATTTTCTCAGCCACCTTCTCAAGTTTCTTGCGATTTGCTGGTGTGTCTGTCAGGTTTGTCCTCTCCCGACAGCGTATACCCATATAATAAAAATCGACAAATAGCATATTGCTTCCTTTGCGCTTTCTAATACTAGCCATTCTATTTCTCCTTATTGTAGTGCCATAGCGTTGATGCTACCGGCGATACCAGTGCGCATATCTTTTTCAATCTCTTCCCATATGTATAAAATCTTACGACCACCGAACGGGCGTATATAATGAATGCCCTCGATAAGCACACTATCCTTAAGCTCATTACGGATAGTACGAGGGTTATATTTGATGAGTTCAGAAAGCTCTTGGGTAGTTAGGTAGGTATGTGACATAATAAATTCCTTGTAGGCCAATTAAATAACTAGGTTGTTTTATCAAAATAACAAATAATTCTATAAAAGTAATTTGTTGTTCGATACAAGTACTTTACTAGCTATTATTAGTCGATACAAGTACTTTTTTAGTCTATTAAGGAATTATTAATGATTTTATGTAATTTGCCAGTGCTACTAGCTGAACGACGTATGAAAGTTGCAGACCTAATAAGAATGACAGGAATTAGTAAGTCGACCATGCACAAGATTTATAACGAACAGACTTCGAGAATAGATTTTGACACTATGGATAAAATTTGCGAGGCACTAGATATTGAAGTAGGTGATTTATTTACTTATGTACCTAACGAGTCGCTAGATAAAGAGAAGTAAATTAATCTTGAGAGTGTTTTAGATAATTTAGGGTAGAGGTCGAAAGTGTTACTCTAAAAGAAAGGCAAAATAAAGAGCGGGCACAGTTTGGGCACAATTTGGGCACACACGTTTTTTGATGATGTTTGCTGAAAGTGAGAAAAGAGATAATTTGAATCGACGTATAGTTTCCTTTTCCGCTACAGCCTATATTTTACGGACAAAAAAAGCCCCAATCGTGAGATCGGGGCTTTCTAAATTTGGTAGGCATAAGCAGATTCGAACTGCTGACCTCTACCATGTCAAGGTAGCGCTCTAACCAACTGAGCTATACGCCTATTTAGGTTGAGCATTTTAGCAAGTTTCCCAGACTTTGCAAGTCTTTTTTAACATAAAACTATTTTATTGTCGTAATATTTAGTATTCAGTCAGATATTAGTTATTGGAATATATCTTTGTGTATATTTACTAAATATCAAATTTAGTTCGTTAAGTATTTATTGTTAATAAATGGTATGACTCTAATGAATAAGGGCTTATAACTGGTATGATACCTCTTTAAACAATGCGTTTATCGTGATAATAATAGCTTAAAGTCAATCATGCTTAGTAAGAGTTAGGCAAATAACAAAAATAGTTGGAGAATAACATGGGTCTCTTGGTAGACGGGCAGTGGCAAGATAAATGGTACGATACAAAAAAAAGTGGCGGCCGCTTTCAGCGTGAAGATGCTGGTTTTAGAAATTGGGTAACGGTAGATGGTAGTGCAGGGCCAACAGGTATTGAGGGTTTCAAAGCCGAATCTGACCGCTATCATCTTTATGTGTCGCTAGCCTGTCCTTGGGCACACCGCACCCTTATCTATCGCAAGCTTAAAGGCTTAGAAGATATTATTCCGATATCTGTAGTACATCCATATATGGGTGAGTACGGCTGGACGTTTGCAGAGGGGGCAGGGGTCATTGCTGATCCAGTGATCAATGCAGACTATGCCTATGAGCTGTATACCAAGGCTAAGCCAAACTATACAGGCCGTGTCACCGTACCTATTTTATGGGATAAAAAAACAAATACGATCGTGAGTAATGAGTCATCTGAGATCATTCGCATGTTTAACTCAGCTTTTGACGAGGTTGGTGCGTTAGCAGGTAATTTTGTACCAGCAGAGTTATTACAAGAAATCGATGAGATCAATAGTTTTGTTTATTCTGCGATAAATAATGGTGTGTACAAAGCAGGATTCTCTACCACACAAGAGGCTTATGAAGAAGCTGTGACCGAGCTATTTACAGCCTTAGATACTCTTGAGGCGCGCTTAGCACATCAGCGTTATCTGACAGGCAGCACTATAACCGAGGCTGATTGGCGACTCTTTACGACTCTAGTTCGTTTTGATGCTGCCTATGTTGGGCACTTTAAATGTAACATGCATCGTATTGTTGATTATCCAAACCTTTGGGGCTATCTGCGTGATTTATATCAAGTACCAGGTATCGCAGATACTGTAAATATGGATCATATCAAGCAGCATTATTACACCAGTCATGTCAACATTAATCCTACGCGTATTGTGCCTGTTGGTCCTGATATTGATTTTATGACAGCGCATCATCGTGAGCAGTTATAGACATTTATAGTTCGTAAACTTAATAAACCTCTTTATTTTGAATAGAGTATCAGTATAAAAAAGCCCCAGCTACTAATAAGCAACTGGGGCTTTTACACTATAAAAGGTAGTGAAACTACTATTAGGCATTATTTAGCTGACGGGCCGCTTCTAAGGCAAAGTAGGTCAAGATGCCATCAGCGCCAGCACGGCGGAAGCCAATCAGCGACTCTAAAATCACTGCATCACTCAACCAGCCGTTTTGAATGGCTGCCATATGCATGGCATATTCGCCAGACACCTGATAGGCAAAGGTTGGTACGCCAAAGGTATCTTTGACTTCACGAATCAAATCAAGATAAGGCTGACCTGGTTTGATCATGACCATATCTGCGCCTTCGTTGATATCCATAGCCACTTCATGTAGCGCCTCAGCACGATTGCCAAAATCCATCTGATACTGCTTTTTGTGGCCACCTTTTAAGTTGCCCGCACTACCGACAGCATCACGGAAGGGACCGTAGTAAGCAGAAGCATATTTTGCTGAGTAGGCCATGATAGCCGTATTGACAAAACCTTCTGCTTCAAACGCATCACGCATGGCTTTGATACGGCCATCCATCATGTCACTAGGAGAGATAATGTCTGCACCCGCGCGAGCATGTACAAGTGCTTGCTTGACCAATACTTCGATGGTGGCATCATTGATGACGTAGCCGCTGTCATCAAGCAGACCGTCTTGACCATGTGAGGTATAAGGGTCTAGCGCGACATCAGTCATGACGACCATTTCTGGTACAGCGTCTTTTATCGCTTTTATCGTGCGTACTGTCAGAGCGTTTTCGTCATAAGCTGCGCTACCGTCTGGTGTTTTCAAGGCATTATCGATCACAGGAAAAAGGTCGATGGTTGTGACGCCTTCTGCTAATAACTCTTTGGCATAGTTGATTAGCAAGTCAATCGATAAGCGCTCGACGCCTGGCATACTAGCGATGGTCTCGCGCTGATTTTCACCCTCTAATACAAAGACAGGGGCGATAAAGTGCTTGGGATGCAGTTCTACTTCACGAATCATTGAACGTACGTTGTCATTGTAGCGTAGACGACGTAAGCGAGTAGCAGGGTACTGACGATTAAAGGTATAACTCATAATAATTCCTTATGATTGTTTTAATAGTTATCATGTTACATGATTAAAATAATGTCTTTCTAAAGGGTATTTTGTAAAATTAGCCTATCAAAAACGGTATTTCATAAAGTGGCTGTATAGAGAGAGGTCTTGTATAAAGCGGCTCTACTATAACAAAAAGACGTTAATAAAAGTAAAAAGCCCCACCAAGTTGAGTCGGTAGGGCTGATAGTACTTATCGACTGTCAATGTGATGATAGTTTATATCATCAGATTAAGCATGGGTCATTTAAGGCTCAACAATCTGCGTAGCAGGGGCTTGTTCGGCGCTATTGTTATTAAAGCCAGTCTCTTCAGTGACCACACCGACAGCAGCATCCTTCTTACCATCATCATTGACATCGACGATAGCAGTCGGTTCAAAAGTAGTGGTTTCTACCGCTTGTGATTGCTTAATCGCGACAGCTTCCTGTGGCGTCGTTACACGCGCTGAACCAGCTGCTTTGATAGCATTTGTCGCTTTGGTTTCTGCACTAGTAGTAGAGCCAGTCACAATCTGTGCCAAGTTGGTATGCTGCGGTACTGGGATAGCGGTCGGTATATCAAGGTTGGCACCGCCACCGAGCGCTTGGTACAACTCAACCTGACTAATGATTTTTTGTAGCTCTAAATCTAATATGTCTTGCTGAGTAGAGAACAATGAGCGCTGGGCATCAAGCACGTCTAGGTAGTTATCAAGACCAGACTTGAAGCGCGCATCTGCTATCTGATAGGTCTGCTCAAAATTATCTTGCAAGCGATACTGCGCTTCTAATTGCTCACCAAGTGTTGCACGTGTGGCAAGTACATCTGACACTTCGCGGAATGCTGTTTGAATAGAGTTCTCATAACTGGTAAGCGTTTGGTCACGCTCAATTTGAGCCACATCATAATCAGCATCCAAACGTCCTGCATCAAAGATAGGTACGCTAACGCTTGGGCCAAATGACCAGCCAACGGCACCATTCTTAAACAAGTCATTTAAGCTACCGCTACTCACGCCCACACTACTGGTTAAACTAATAGAGGGGAAGTAAGACGCACGAGCCACTGCAATATTGGCACCAGCGGCTTTCAAGTTGTATTCTGCTTGCAAAACATCAGGACGATAGCGTAGCAACTCACTTGGTAAGCCAGTATTAAAGATTTGCTGGCTAGTAATATTACTAACAGCCGGCGTTGGAATTAGCTCAGCAGGAATAGAGCCACCAACCAAATACTGTAGTGCGTTTCTGGCTTTTAGAATATTGGTTTGCGCAGCCAATACAGCAAGCTTGGCGCTTTCAAGAGAAGCAGAAGCCTGCAATGAAGGTAGTTTTGCATCAATACCTGCTTCAAAACGCTTATTTGTAATGAATAACGAACGTTCGCGACTTTCAACAGTCGCTTCAGCAAGCTTTAACTGTGCCAAGCTATAGCTTAGATTGGCATAGCCTTGTGAGATATTGCTGATTAGACTGATTTGAGTCGCGTCTTTGGCTGCTGTAGTCGCCAAGAAGTTCTGTAAAGCTTGATCTTTTAAGCTTGAAATTTTGCCCCAAAAGTCTAGCTCGTAACTAGCAAGACCTAGATTGACGCTATAACTACTACTAGCGTTTCGGTCAGTACGATTCTGTGCTTGACGGGTGTAACCGGCAGTGCCATCGATAGCTGGCAAGTCATTAATATCAGTAATCTGATACTGTGCACGTGCTTTTTCGATAGCTAGGCGAGCACTTTCAAAGTCTTTATTGTTTTCAAGACCTAACGCAATCAGGCCTTTTAGACGCTCATCGCTATAAAAGTTCTGCCAACGTTGACCTGCAATACTCGCTTGCTCTGCGCTACTTGCCGTTTCCTTATCAAACGCACCATAAGATTGCTGCATAGAGATGTTCGGCTCTGCGAGAACAGGGCTCATATCGGCTTTTGGAATGGTATTACAAGCGGCCATGCTAATTGCTAAAGCAGTTAGACCTAACAAGCGACCGCTGTTCTTACGCAAACGTGATAGCGTTGGTTGTGCAACGGTAGCTGTAATAGCTACCGATGATGCACTAGTGATAATTGTTTTTTGAGCACTCATTGTATATTGTCTCCAAGACTTGCAGGCTGATAACTCTCAGAAGATGTTGGGTTAGGCGTACCATTACCACCATCTCTATCATTTGGCTTATTATTCTCATATTTATGAGGGAAGATGCTTCGTATCCAAATATAGAACATCGGAATAAAGAACACTCCTAATAAGGTGGCAGTGACAACGCCACCAACCACACTAGTTCCGATCGCATTTTGACTGCCAGACCCTGCGCCAGTGGCTAGGAATAATGGCACGACCCCAAGACCAAAGGCAAGTGATGTCATGATAATAGGGCGTAAACGTTGACGCGCCGCTGTCATGACTGACTCTTTGAGGCTGTAACCCTCTTCTTGATGATCTCTTGCAAACTCGATAATCAAAATAGCGTTCTTGGCTGATAGACCAACGACAGTTAATAGACCTACTTGTAAATAAACGTCATTGGATAAGCCACGGAGCCATGTGAATATCACAGCGCCCAAGACCCCAAGCGGGATCACTAGTAGTACAGAAAATGGTATAGACCAGCTCTCATATAGTGCTGCAAGACATAAGAAGACGACTAGGATTGAGACCGCATATAGCACTGGGGCTTGCGCACCTGATTCTTGCTCTTCTAGTGACATACCTGTCCATTCATAACCGACACCTTCAGGTAGCTTGGTTATGAGCTCTTCCATCGTACTCATTGCCTCACCAGTACTAAGACCAGCTGCTGCTGAACCTTGAATATTCATTGATGATAAGCTGTTATAGCGCGTCAGACGTGGAGAGCCTGACTGCCATTCGCTACTAGAAAATGCATCGAATGAAATCATATCACCATTTTCATTGCGTATATACCATTGGCCAAGGTCATCAGGATTGGTGCGACTGCTTGGTTCACCTTGTACATAAACTTTTTTAATACGACCACGGTCAATGAAGTCATTAATATAGCTTGAACCCCATGCGGTTGATATGACGCTATTAATATTTGACATCGACAAACCATAAGCGGCGGCTTGTTCTTGATTGACATTGACTTTTAATTGTGGAGCATCTTCTTGACCGTTAGGGCGTACACCAGTTAAGTTTTCATTTTGTGCGGCCATACCAAGCAGCGTATTACGGGCTTCGAGCAGGCCATCGTGACCAAGGTTGCCTGTATCTTGCAACATCAAGTCAAAACCACTGGCATTACCCAGTGCGGTAATAGCGGGCGGTACAATCGCGAATACTGATGCTTCATTAATCTGAGTAAAGAAATACCCCATGGCACGTTCGGAGATGGCTTGAGCGGTATTCTCATCACCCGGACGGTCATCCCAGTCTGATAAGCGCACAAACGCCAGACCCATATTTTGGCCCGATCCAGCAAAACTAAAGCCTGCGATAGTAAAGACAGAAGCGATATTGTCTGTTTCTTCAGTATCGTAATAGTTTCTTACCTTATCAAGAACGTCTTGTGTTTCATCTATAGTAGAGCCAGAAGGCAGCTGAACGATCGTGAACATAAGGCCTTGATCTTCTTCTGGCAAAAATGAGCTAGGAATCCGTAAAAAGACTACCGTCATGATGCCGATAATCGCAGCATAAATGATAAGGTATATCCATTTACGACCAAAGCTCTTACCAATAAAGCCTTCATACGAACGGCTTGTTTTAGTAAAACTACGGTTAAACCAACCAAAGAAGCCTTTTTGTTTTTCGGTGCTGTCTTTTTCGTGGCTTTTACCACGCTTTAGCAAGGTCACACATAAAGCAGGGGTAAAGATAAGTGCTACTAGAGCAGATAGCACCATGCTGGTAATCAGAGTAATCGAAAACTGACGGTAAATAGCTCCAGTTGAACCGCTAAAGAAGGCCATTGGTAAAAACACTGCTGATAGGATCAGAGCGATACCAACAACAATCCTACTAATTTCACCCATCGACTTTATCGTGGCGTCTTTAATAGAGATATGCGGGTCTTCTTCTAATATTCGCTCAACGTTTTCTACAACGACGATGGCATCATCGACCAGTAGACCAATGGATAGTACCATGGCAAACATCGTCAGGACGTTGATACTAAAGCCAGCAATATAGAGCACGGCAAATGTACCCAAAAGAACGACAGGGACAGCAAGCGTTGGAATAATTGTGGCGCGCCAGTTCTGTAAGAAAATGAACATGACGATAAATACTAATACAATGGCTTCAATAAGCGTATGTACCACTTGCTCAATAGATAAACGTACAAATGGTGTCGTGTCGTAAGGTGTAACTGATACTAGGCCTGTAGGAAAATTGGCTTCTAACTCAGCCATACGTGTACTGATGGCCTCACGAGTATTCAGCGCATTGGCACCACTAGCAAGTGAGATACCCATACCTGCCGCATCTTGACCATTATATAATGAGTTGACACTATAGTCTTCACTACCGATCTCAACATCTGCGACATCGCCTAAGCGCACTTGTGCACCTGATGCATCAGTTTTTAATAAAATATCTTTAAATTCATCAGGCGTCTGTAAGTAGCTTTGTACCGTAACTGTTGCGTTGATGACTTGCTGTTCAGTATCAGCGGGTGCTTGTCCTAGCTGTCCTGCAGATACTTGCGTATTTTGCGCGGTAACTGCAGTGACCACATCAGAGGGCATTAAGCTGTAACTGCGTAAGCGTGCAGGGTCGAGCCAGATACGCATCGCGTATGTAGAACCAAATACTTGAACTTCACCAACCCCTTCAACACGGCTGATCTGATCAACGACATTTGAGTTAACGTAATCGGCAATATCGTTACGATCCATACTACCATCTTCAGACACAAAGCCTTGTACCATTAAGAAGCTGCTAGAGGATTTGTTAACGGTAACCCCTTGACGCTGAACGGATTCAGGTAGTGAGCTTGTTGCTGACTGGAGTTTATTCTGTACTTGTACTTGAGCCGTATCAGGGTCAGTACCATTCTCAAACGTCAGCGTCACGGATGCACTGCCGTTTGATGAGCTGGTTGACGACATGTACATCAAGCCGTCAAGCCCTTTCATTTTTTGTTCAATAACCTGAACAACTGAGTTTTCAATAGTTTGCGCATTGGCACCTGGATAGCTTGTACTAACCGAAACAGTTGGTGGTGCAATACTAGGATACTGTTCAACCGGTAGGCTGTTAACTGATATTATCCCGATGAGCATGATCAAAATAGCCAGTACCCATGCAAAAATAGGGCGATCAATAAAAAAACGTGACATAGTATATCCCTAAGTCTTCCTATATTTGAATGGAATTAGTTAGTGGCAGTTTCTGCAGGTTTTTCGCTCTCTTTTGCAGCTTGCTGTGGTGTTTTGGCTACAGTATTAGAAGAAGCGCTTTGCGTCGCTGATGTTGACTTAGTGTCTTCAAGGGGTTTAGCAACCACTTCCTGATCTGGTTTTACCTTTGAGCCACCAATAACTACTAGCTTTTCGCCTTCTTTTAGACCGTCAGTTACTACCCAGTTGCCGTTATAAGTGCCATTGACCGTTACAGGACGTACTTTAATTTGATTATTCTCGTCGACGATATAAACCTGAGTATCACCTTTAGCAGAACGTGTAACAGCGCTTTGAGGAACGAGTGTAGCATTGGTAATAACGCTTTGAGTTAAGCGTGCCGTGACATACATACCTGGTAGCAGGATATTATTACTATTTGGGAATACAGCACGTAGGGTGACAGCACCTGTTGACTCATCCACTTTTGCTTCAGACAAAGCCAGTTGACCATTGACAGGATAAACTGTGCCATCTTCTAATACCAACTCAACTGTATTTGTACCTGTTTGAGCTTCGCCAGCAGAAATCTGTTGTCGTAGTTTGAGTAGCTCAGAAGAAGACTGACTAATATCAACGTAGATAGGGTCTAAGCGCGAGATAGTAACCAATGGATCGGCTTGGCTTGCACTAACCAATGTACCAGCAGTGAAACTTGAGCGATCGCTACGGCCTGTAAGAGGGGCGCGTACGATGGTACGGTTCAGATCCAAAGCGCTGGCTTGTAAACCTGCTTTTGCGCTTTCAATAGTCGCTTTTGCACTCTCAGCACTGGCCTCAGACTGGCCGATAGCTGCGCGCGCGCTGGCTACCGCTGCTTCGGCGGTACGAAGAGTGGTCACAGCTTGATCGTACTCTTGTTTAGATATAGCATCAATTTCGACCAAACCACTTAATCGCTGTAAGTCGCTTTTTGCTTGTGCTAATGATGCTTGGTTGCTAACCAGAGCAGCTCTACTGCTAGCCGTATTTGCCAATGCCGTTTGATAATTGGCTTGTGCTTGCTGTACGGCTGCTTGGCTACTCGTGACAGATGAGGCATAGTTATCAGTATTAATGCGATACAGTGGCTGACCTTTTTTGACGTTACTTCCTTCACGAAAAAGTACTTCGTCAATGACGCCATTAACCTGTGGACGGACATCGGCTGTCTGATAGGCTGAGGTCCGGCCGGAGAATGTTTGTACTTGTGGTACAGATTCAAAAGTGACAGTCTGTACGTTGACGACAGAGGGTGGCATCTGCTGTTGAGCAGCATCCCCAGCGGTGTCTCCGCTGTTGTCGCAGCCAACCAGTACAGCTCCAGATAGTACAGATGCTATTACAAGCGCAAGATAAGAGTGCTTCATCAATGTCCTCGGCAATATATAAATAGTGACAGTATAAAAATCGATCAATAAGTTTAGCGTACTGAATATAAGGGTCTTGTAATGCTAAATAAAAAATAAGTAGTCTAAGCTAGCACTATTTACTCAAATTTTAGATCGTTCAGTTAATGGAACATTGCCAATCAAAAATCTGACATCGATATGGATTAAGTATCGAAAGAGCTATTTAGCATTAATTGTTTAAGCAAACCACAAAGTGGATTAATAAATTTAATGAGTCATTATAAACTATTGGGGTAACCCCACAGTCAAGTGGTTTGCGATATGAGCTGGACCAAAAAGGGGAAGTATGACAGTTTGCGAATTAACGAATTACCGTTATAGTAAGCGTCGTCTCTACTAACAGCTAATAGCTCCATGCACAACCTAGTATCAAAATATATTGTAAATTTTTGTTATAAATCTAAAGCCCTAGAGTTAATGAGGTCTTTAAATAGTAAAAAATCAACTTTGTCAACAAAACGACAATTTTAGCAACCCCTAATTGTAGTCATAAAGAATAACTATCAGTATGTGCCTGCGAAGCGTGCACAAATATTATTCGACTGTCGAAAAAATTCTTATATGATTATAGTACTGCTAGGATGTATGAAACTTAAAGAAAGGTAACGATTTAGCTGACAAACGATTTTTTGAGAGGGTAATTCTTGTTTAATGGGTCTTATATTCCTTAATTGCCAAAAAGCTCTGCTAAAAACTGAGTCGCCGTAATCATTTAACAATATAGACGACTCAGTTTTGATTATACTAATCGTGCGCTAGCGAGTTCAGTCAATTGATATAAGCCTGTACGATAACGGTTATCAGGTAGTGTGCTCAGTGCGTCTTGCGCCAATTTGGTTTCTTCCAACGCGCGCTGCTTACAATAAGCCAATGAACCAGAACTACGTACCAATTCAATAAGCTGCTCAGCATTTGGTGTCTTACCTGTCTGAACGGCGATACGTAACTGCTCATAGCCTTCAGAGTTGCTATCTTTGAGTAGTTCGAGTGCTTTGATAGTCGGTAGGGTAGGTTTGCCTTCAGCAAGGTCGTCGCCTAGGTTTTTGCCCATCACGTCACTATCGCCGCTATAGTCGAGTACATCATCGATAATCTGAAAGGCATTGCCAAAGTGCTGTCCAAAATCGCCCAACGCGGCCATATATTCTGTCTTGTCTTGCAAAATAGCAGCACCTTGAGTCGCCATCATGAAAAGGCGTGATGTTTTGCCATCGATAATGCGCAAGTAATCTTCTTCTGTCGCAGCAGGGTTATGCTGGTGCTGTAGCTGTAATACTTCGCCCTCAGCAATGTCACAAGTCCCATCTGAAAATACTTGTAACAATGGCAGGCTCTGAAAACCAACCAAAAGATTAAAAGCGCGAGCAATCAGATAGTCGCCGACCAACACAGCAGTAGCATTATCCCATGTGGCATTTGCCGTTGGTTTGCCGCGGCGTTGTCCTGACTCATCGATGACATCGTCATGCACTAAGGTAGCCGTATGTAGCATTTCCGTGATAGCAGCCAGATGCATGGCCTTTTCTGATGGATTGTCATCAAACATACGGGCACAGAGCAATGTAATCAGTGGGCGCATACGTTTGCCGCCAGCATTGATCACGTGTTGCGATACGCTCATGACGAGTTGTACTTTTGAGTTCAAGCTGCCAAACACTTGCTTGTCCATTACCTCGAAGTCATTGGCTACAATACTTTGAATGTCAGCATAGCTAGGCGTTGATTGAGAAGCAGGCACGGTATTATTTAAAGAGGTACTAGTCATAATAAATAGTCATATTAATAAGAGTAAAGAGAGTTGTTATAACTTTGACTTTATCTATTGGTAGGTAAAGTATTATTTCGCTTATGATAGCATAGCTATCTGTTTAAATTGTTGGTTAAAATATAGGGCACAAGTAGGTCAGGAGTATGATATGTAGGGCTTGCCATGCCTATAAAACAAAATAAAAGCCCCTCATATTTTGAAGTTACATCTTCTAGCTTATCTGAGTTTTTTAGTCACATAAATGTTTTATAAAAGACTGTAAGTAACTGATTGCATAAGTTATAATGGCCACTGTCGAGCTTAATCTATCACTTATCATTACTATTTCTCATGTTTATATTCGTATTGTCGTTCATCGACTTTCCTTGATAAGCAGCCGTTATAGCAAAATGAGAGATGGTCAGTAGTGTAACCACCTTGCAAAAACAAGAGGCGCGGCTTGCTTTTATGAGCAAAAAGCCGTAAAATCTTGCCTTTAATTTTTCCCTGTCGTGTTCGTCGTAAAAGCGTTGGTATAACATCAGCCACGGCACACGGGTTAAACGGAGTCATATAATGTACGCAGTAATCAAAACTGGTGGTAAACAGCACCGTGTAGTCGTCGATGAATTGCTTAAAGTTGAACTACTAAAAGCAGAAAAAGGCGAAACAATCAAATTTGAAGACGTGTTGATGGTTGTTGACGGCGATAACGTCAAAATCGGTCAGCCTGTTGTTGACGGTGCTAGCGTAGAAGTTGAAGTTGTCGAGCATGGTCGCGGCGAAAAAATCCGTATCATCAAGCACAACCGTCGTAAGCATTATCACAAAGAACAAGGTCACCGCCAATGGTACACCTTGTTAAAAATCAAAGCGATTAATGCCTAATTATTCATTTAGCAATTATTGCTAAATAGCGCACTAAATGCTTAAGAGTTATCGCATTAGCGATAAGTCAAATTAACAAGGAGATTTTCTCATGGCACATAAAAAAGCTGCCGGTTCGAGCCGTAACGGTCGTGATTCAAACCCAAAAATGCTAGGCGTAAAAATCTTTGGTGGCCAAGCTATCTCAGCTGGTAACATCATCGTTCGTCAACGTGGTACAGAGTTCCATGCAGGCGAAGGCGTTGGCATGGGTCGTGACCATACTTTATTTGCACTGAATGACGGTGTTGTAAAGTTTGCGACCAAAGGTAAATTTAACCGTCGTTATGTTACGGTTGAAAACGCATAATTATCTACTTAAGTTGTTTTATTCTTTGGATAAAATGATTGGATAATTAAAAAAGCCCCTGTTGCCTTATGGTAATAGGGGCTTTTTATATTTGTAGGCTTATATAAAATAATAATGACTCTTATGAGTGCTATCTTAGAAGCTATTATGATCATAGTTACTGTAGCTAAGAATACTAAATACAAAATTTTGCTGTGTCATTGTATTGGTTACAAGTGTGTATGGCAGCCGTAGTAAAGATTGCAAATCATGACTAGGCGCGTAATAAAAAAGCTGGCACACTATTGTCATTGCTGATGGTTACCCGTTTTATTTTGGTAAAATTAGTATTTATAGAAAACAAAAATTTCAATAAAACATTTTATTTTAAGCGACAATTTTTAAGCGACTATGCTTTTTTAGAGAGGATTTATGATGAACTTATCTACGACAAAATCAACCAAACAAAAAATGATGAGTGGTGCTTTAGCAGGTGTATTGATGACATCGCTAGGTATTGCCGCTCCAATGATGGCGCTAACTCAAACGGCTACCGCAGCTCCCGCTGATAATCTAACAGCTGCTAAACGTTTGAATAAACTACTAACGAATACTAAGAGCATGACAGCCAACTTTAGCCAAACGACCAAAGGCGCCAGTAGTGGTACGTTTACAGGCTCTATAAGTGTTCAACGTCCAAACAATTTTCGCTGGGAAACTAAGTCACCATCAGAGCAGCTGATTGTTGCGAATGGTAATTCTATGTGGGTTTACGACAAAGACCTAGAGCAAGCAACTAAACAAAACGTCGATAGCCAAGTAGGGAATACACCAGCTTTACTACTGTCAGGTGATCCGAGCAAAATTGATCAAAACTTTAAAATTACTCAGCCATACGACAACAAGAATTACTATGTGCTTTATCCTAAGTCAGAGAGCGCTAGCTTTAAGAGCCTTTCAATGAGCTTTAGTGGTGGTAAACCTGTCATGATGGTATTGAATGATACCTTGGGACAAACAACTTCTATTAAGTTCAGTAATATCAAGATGAATCCAAGTGTTGGCAGCAGTCAGTTTAAATTTACACCGCCAGAGGGTGTTGATGTTATTAATCAGTAATTAGCAAATATATTGTTAGGTTTTGATTCAAAATTAGCAATGTAATAAAAAGGACAGATCCTATGCGGTCTGTCCTTTTCTATGTGAGTCACTATAGTTTGGTTGGTAGATAAATTAAGACATGGATCTTATGGCTTCCATATCTGGCATAGGTGGAAGTTCATCTAGGTGGTTTAATCCAAACGCATCTAAAAACTGCGCTGTGGTATGGAGTAATGCAGGGCGACCTAGAGTGTCCTTAAAGCCTTTCTCAACAATCCATCCTTTATCAAATAACTGGCGCAGTATATTGCTCGATAATGTGACTCCGCGTACGTGCTCAATATCACTGCGTGTCACAGGTTGCTTATATGCAATAACACTCAAAGTTTCTAGTAAGGCTTGGCTCAGACGTTCCTGACGCTGCGGAAAAATGCGCTGGATTAAGCTGCTGTAGTCATCTGATATCTGTAAGCGATAACCGCTGGCGGTTTCATGTAGCCTTAGTACACCTGTATCTAAGCGTTTTTGCAGCACTTCCAAAGTCTGTTCTAATTCTTTAGTAGATAATGATAAATGTTTTTTCAACGCATGAGCTGTCAGCGGTGCCTCTGACGCATGTAATAGCACTTCAATACGCTTACTCATATCTTCAAGAGAAACATGATGCGCTTCAATTGATGACGTTATATGTGTTGATTCTAGGGTTTTATCATGCTGTTTTGAGTTTTCAATAGCTACCATCTAAAATGTGCTCTTATTTCAGTGTTGTTTTTTAATAGAGAGTAGGTCTAGGAGACAGTCGTGAAGCTGACTAGGCTAGCCACTGTAACGTAAGCATTGTAAGCTCACTGTCTACATCAGACAGCTCGTCATTGGAAACAGAGCTAACGATCTCGCTATCTGTCTCGATGTTAACCACACCAATCAGTTGGCGCTTTATGAGTTCAAGTACGGCGACGAAACTCACAACCACACCTATTTTACCTTGTGCTTTATCCAACAGCTCATAAAAGGAGCGCGCCCCATCCGTACTTAGTTGCCTGCTAATACTGGCAATACGATCGGCAAGTGGTACTGCATCAACTTTGATGGTATGCATTTGATAGTCGGGCTGTAATTGCATTTTGAACAAGCTATCAATCAGTAAGTTGGGCGAGTAGCTTGGCAGTTCTGCATTCATAACCTCTTGACCAGGCATACTGACCATTGCCAAAAACACATCACGCTCTAAGCGTACTAGATTGTCTAAGCGTTGACTGACCACTTTGATTTGCGCGTACGCTTCGAGGCGTTCAATGAGCTCTGCTTTTGGGTCACGCTCGTCGGTTGGAGTATCAGGAGCAGGTAATAGCAATTCGGTTTTAATAGCAATGAGCGTTGATGCCATCAGTAGATAGTCACCTGCTAACTCGAAGTGCTCGGTGTCCAACTCACTGATATATGATAAATACTGCTCAGTAATAGGCAGAATTGGCATTTGAGTCAAGTCGACGTTATTTTTCTTGACCAAATACAATAGAAAGTCTAATGGCCCAGCAAACTGCTCTAACCAAATAGCAAAGGCTTGCGGTGGTACATATAGATCTTCTGGCAAGTGCTGCACAGGCGTCTGATAGATACGCAGCGATATATCATGGTCAACTGTTTCATCATAGGCACTCTGATGATCCATAGGCTCAGAGGTTGAATCAGCCATAGCAGATAAGGCGACTTTGGACAAAGCCGCCTGTTTGGTATTTGGTTCAGTCTGCACGTTTAGCACCCGCTCTGATAAATTGCGCCAGTGAAGCGATTACTTAAGCTTAGCAAGTGGACGGATACCGATGGCACGACGAGCTTTATCCAGCTGCTTACGACTATGACGGCGGGCTTTGTTTGCACCCATCTGTAAGATTTCTTCTAACTCTTTTGGATTGGCCATCAGCTCTTCGTAACGTGCACGGAATGGCGCGATTTCGTCATTAATTTTATCAAATAGCGCTTGCTTAGCATCACCCCAACCAATACCAGCGGCATAACGCGCACGCATATCAGCAACTTCTTCAGCAGTAGCAAATGCTTTATAAATCTCAAAGATAGCGGATTCATCAGGATCTTTTGGCTCATCAGGCAGCTGTGAGTTAGTCACAATTTTCATGATAGCTTTGTGCATTTGTTTTTCAGGATTGACTTGTGGATTTGGCTCGCCAAATAGAGGAATAGTATTGCTATAGCTCTTACTCATCTTGCGTCCATCAAGCCCAGTAAGCAGTGGTATATCGTTATCAACAACTGCTGAAGGTAGCGTGAAAAGTGACTTATAACGATGATTAAAAGTACCTGCGATATCACGAGCCATCTCGATATGCTGTACTTGATCACGACCAACAGGCACATGAGTCGCATTAAACATCAAGATATCAGCAGCCATTAGCACGGGATAACCAAACAAACCCATGGTGACACCTTGATCAGGATCGACATCGGCTTTTTCTGTGTTGATATCGACCGCTGCTTTGTAAGCATGGGCGCGGTTCATTAAACCTTTGGCACATGAGCAGTTCAAAATCCAAGCCAGTTCTGGAATTTCAGGCACGTCTGACTGACGGTAAAACGTCACGCGCTCTGGGTCTAGACCACAAGCAATCCACGTAGCGGCAATGGCTCTCGTCGATTCATGAATGATAGCAGGGTCATAGCAACCGATAATGCCATGGTAGTCTGCTAAAAAGAAAAACGCTTCATGATCACTATTTTGAATAGACTCAATTGCTGGACGAATCGCTCCAACATAGTTACCTAAATGCGGAATACCAGTTGGTTTAATACCAGTCAGGATGCGTTTAGCTTCGGTTGAAGTATCAGAAGCTTGATTGTCAGGAGTGCTGTTATTGCTCATGGAAAATCCGTTATTTTGTTTATCAAATTATTATAAATGTATATCAAAAGTGCGAAATATTAGCTGCAAAGTATAGCAAACTTCATCAGTATTTTTGGGAATAAAGGCTTACTTATAGATATCAGTACGACCATTTGGCCCATGTTTAAAGCGGCGATGGAACCACATCCATTGGGTGGGATCAATACGAATAAGCCCTTCTAAGACTTCATTAACCCGAGTAGCATCAGCGACTTCATCTTTGCTCGGATAACCGTCTAATTCTGGCGTAATAGTCAAATGGTAATGAGGACGCTTACCACGCGGCAGATTGTCAGGTGTCTGTCGATAAGTATGCAATGCCATAACCGCTGGTGGTTTGGTTTTGTTGCCCATTTTTGCCATACGACGAGAGGCAGTAATAGTCGCTGCTGGTACACCAAAGAATGGCGCCATAACCCCTTGTTTTAGTCCATAGTCTTGATCAGGAGAGTACCAGATGACGTGTCCCGCTTTGATAGAGGTGACTAAGCTACGCATATCTCGGCTAGAGATTTGCTTACCAAATATATTGGTACGACCGTTATAGATAAACCAATCTAATAAAGGATTATTCTGTGTACGATACATACAGTCTACAGGGAAAAACTGTGCACTTAGCAAGCCGCCTAAATCGAGCATCGTGTAATGTGCACCTAGCAGGATAACTGGCCGCTGCTCATTTTGAGCATTGACCAAATGCTGTAGTCCTGAGATAGACACTGTTTTAGTAAACACATTTGGACGAAACCAAGCACATAACGTTTCAAACACACCAATACCTTGATTGACAAATACTTGCTTGGCCATTAATTCACGTTCAGCTTCAGGCTTCTCTGGAAACGCCAACTTCAGATTAATTAACGTATCGCGTCTACGTGAGCCAGCAGCTTTATAAATCAAACTACCAAGCTTACGACCTAGCCAAAATTGCCAACGTAATGGTAGATATATCATCGGCAACATGATCAAAAACAATAACCAAATGCCCCAGTACTTTGGCGCTAAGAACTGCCATTGAAATGGTTTTTTATCTGCTTGTGCGGTACGCTTATGATTTTGCGTAATCGTTGGCGTTCCAGCAGGTATGGCAGGCGACCTATGAGATTGGGCAGACTGCTGTTTCTTTGGTGGCACGCTATCAGTAGATGGTTTGCTAGGGTCGTATTGTTCTGGCGCTTTCATAATATCCTTCTACAGCAAGGTTTGAGGCATCATGGCTAATAATAAAAAGTTACTGATATGATGGGGTAGCATTAAATGCTTTGCAAGTTAGAATTTTTATAGATGCGCTACTTTGTAGTGTCGAAACAAACTCTAATGCTTTGACTATCAACTAAAAAGAACGAATGTTAGATTCATGATAATTATCAATATATCGCAAAGCTTGTTTGACTAAGTCAATCGTATAATTAACGCGCTATTAGTAGGCATAAAAAAACCTTATAAGCTGTGACCAGCTTATAAGGTTTTGCAAAACCAGACTCTTATTTAGTTTTGCTACTGAAGCTCTGAGAAAAAGACAACAGCAGCAAAAATATAAGAGAGAGTTTTGATTAACGTTTTGAGAACTGTGGACGTTTACGTGCTTTACGTAGACCCAGTTTCTTACGTTCAACTTGACGTGAATCACGAGTAACAAAACCAGCTGCTTTTAGGGCAGGCTTCAAAGTTTCGTCAGCTTCGATTAATGCACGTGTGATGCCGTGGCGGATTGCGCCAGCTTGACCAGTAGTACCACCGCCTGCAACAGTTACATATAAATCATATGCGTTAGCAGAGTCTAGTAGTTCTAATGGCTGACGTACAACCATGCGTGAAGTTTCACGGCTGAAGTATTCGTCAAGTGGCTTACCGTTAACAACGATACTACCAGTACCTTTTGATAAAAATACACGAGCAGTAGACGTCTTGCGGCGACCAGTTCCGTAATTGCGTTCCATAAGTATTCCTTAGATGTCTAGTTCTTTAGGTTGCTGTGCAGTATGTGGATGATCAGTACCCGCATAAAGTTTCAGCTTCTTGATCATCGCATAGCCAAGAGGGCCCTTTGGAAGCATACCCTTAACTGCTTTGTGTAGAACATCTTCAGGCTTATGTGCAAGCAACTTGTTGAAGTTGGTTTCTTTGATACCACCTGGGTAGCCACTGTGACGATAGTACTTTTTGTCTTGTGCTTTTTTACCCGTTACCGTGATTTTGTCAGCATTGATGACAACAATAAAGTCACCAGTATCAACGTGCGGAGTAAAAGAAGGCTTGTGCTTGCCACGTAAGCGAGTTGCGATTTGAGTGGCTAAGCGACCAAGGGTTTTGCCGTCAGCATCTACGACATACCAGTCATGGGTCACTTCAGCTGGTTTTGCACTAAGTGTTTTCATGATAAAACCTTAAAATTAGAATTCGTTGAGAGTTTAGCTGGGAACGGGGCTCTCAAAAAACAGACTGCACATTATAAGCAGTAGCGCCTACGCTTGCAAGCTGCATTGGGGTTTATTTTCGCCTTATATACATTAAACTGCAGCGTCGGCCAGTTTTTAGCGGTTCTAAACATTTGTAAAATATGTTAATGGCTATTATTAACCCGACAATTATGACGATGATAGACGATAAAGTCCAGCGACAACTTGTCCAACTTTGGTTTGTTTCAGGCATTCAAAAGCGATTGGTTGGTGAATAACGCTTAATGGCGAGCCTAATTTTTCATTTAGCGACGCTTCTAATTGCTTAAGCTGTGCTGACAAATCTTTATCAGCTTCTAAATAAATTAATGTTTCAGTATTAATTGAAGCGTTGATAATAAGAGACGTCAAAATAGGCTGCCATAAATCCTGAGCATAAGGCGGATCGATAAAGACAATGTTAAAAGGCCGATCAGTCAGCTGCTCTTGATTCAATATCTGCTCAGCAGTACCAGTGATGATTTGGTAAGAAGACGCCTCAAGGCGCAACTGCTCAGCACTCTGACGTAGCATGTTGCTTTGTGCTGGATTGATTTCGATAAATGTTGTGTGGGCAGCGCCGCGAGATAGCGCTTCAAACCCTAGTACGCCGCTACCAGCACAGCTATCGAGTACATAGGCGTCATGAATATCAGCGAGTAGCCAGTTAAATAAAGTCTCACGCAGTCGATCTGGGGTTGGGCGCAGACCATCTGCATCGATGAAACTTACAATACGGCGTTTAAACTGTCCACCAATGATACGCACATCACCTGCTGCTGCATTTTTCGCTTTACGGTGATTCTTTGATGCGCGTCCATTTGAGGCTTTTTTCATTATTGTGTCTCGCTTACCAGTTCTTTACTGGGTTTTACGGTTTAAATGGTTAGTTACTCAGACGTCGCTGTCGCTGTTTCGGCTTCCGCGGCTTCTTCCTTCTCCAATGCTTCTTCCTCTTTATCGCGAATAGCATCACGCATGGCTTTTTCGAAAGCTTTTTGGCGTTTAATAACTTTTAGTTCATCAGCAGAAGGCGGAAGTATAGGGTCTGTCTTGCGTTGTATCATCCAATAGTCAAATAGCGCACGGCCAATAGGAGCAGCAGTAGTACTACCACCACCGCCGTTTTCGACCAGTACGGCAAGCGCAATCTGTGGATCCTCTACTGGCGCAAAGCCATTAAACCAAGCATGATCCCAGTGGCGCTTATCGATTGCCGACTTGTCATAGCGTTTGCCTTGAGCGATAGATTTCACCTGTGCAGTACCTGTTTTACCAGCGATACGATAGCGCGGTGTATAGATGCCGCGCCCAGTACCACTTTTAACAGTGTCTTCCATAGCATCGTGCATGCGTAACCAGTCTGATGGCTTGCCGTTGTAATCAATTTTGCCATCTGGTTTAGTGATAATCTTGACGTCCGCAGCACCGTCACTGCTTTTTAATAAATGCGGGGTAATGTGCTGTCCTTTACTGGCCGTCATGGCGGTCGCGTTGGCAATCTGTAGCGGTGTCGCCAAGAAGTAACCTTGTCCAATACTGACCGAGATGGTTTCACCTGGTAGCCAGTCTTTATCGTAAGAATCTTTTTTCCATTTCGGCGATGGCATGATGCCTGATTTTTCGTTAGGCAAATCAATACCAGTATCTTCACCAAAGCCAAAGCGTACCATCCAATCGTGTAGACGTTGAATGCCCATCTCATAAGCCAATTTATAATAATAAGTATCAACTGACATCATGATAGATTTTTTGAGATCTACAGTACCATGACCACCACGTTTCCAGTCGCGGAAGCGATGGGTATCTCCTGGTAAGCTAAAATAGCCAGGGTCATAGATGGTACTGTTCCAATCGCGTAAACCATAATGAATACCGCCTAGACCCTCAAATGGCTTGATAGTGGAGCCAGGTGGGTAAGTACCTTGAAGCGCACGGTTATACAGTGGCTGATCCAGATCCTCACGCAGGTCATCGTAGTCTCTGTAAGAGATACCTGATATAAAAGGGTTGGGATCGTAACTTGGATTACTGACAAATGCTAAGACGTCCCCATTTTTTGGATCTATCGCAACGATTGCACCGCGGCGTCCATCAAGTTGCTGCTGAGCGATGGTTTGCAGACCATAATCTAAGCTTAACGTAATATCGTTACCAGCTATCGGCGGCTTAGTATCCAGTTGACGTAAAATATTGCCATGCGCATCTGTTTCGACCGATTGATAACCTGGTTGCCCAAGTAAGATATCTTCGTAGTAATCCTCGATACCAATTTTACCGATTAGGTCAGTACCAGCATAACGGTCTTTATCAATGCGTTTAGACTCTTTATCATTAATGCGGCCAACATAACCAATGACATGGGCAAACAGCTCATCATACGGATATGAGCGGGTAAGTTTGCTTTGGATAGAGACGCCGCGGAAAAACGGCTTACGCTCACTAAACTGAGCCAGTTGCGCTTCTGTTAAATCGATTTTGATGGTTACAGGATCATTCTTATTTTTACTTAGACGCGCCAAAATATCGGTAATATCTGTATCAGTTAAATCAAAAATAGGTGCAAGTAGATTTAACGTACGCTCTGGGTTCTCGACCTCATCAGGGCTTAACATCGCTGTAAAGACAGGCTGATTGTCTGCCAGTATGACCCCATTACGATCGTAAATATAACCACGGCTAGGCGGTGCAGATATCAGTTTAATACGGTTGTTATCTGCTTGCGTTGTGTACTGATCATGAGCGTAGACTTGCAAATACCCGTACCGTGTTATCAAACCGCCCAGACCAATCAATATTATAATCCCAAAAATGATAATACGATTGGTAAAGGTACTGTTGACCTGCTGGGTATTGGGAGTTATCGGTTTATTCATAGAAAATCAGAGCCCAAACGGTCAGTGAGTCAATAAAGGAAAAATAAGAGGGCAGGCTGGTTAACCAAAATGCGATGAATCTAAAGGATAATACAAGTGGTTTCAATCACATAGAAGATGTGATGTGAAAACGTCATGCATTCATTTATACGCAGATAGTCTTTGTTATTTCACTACAAATTATAACAGAACAAATGAGAAGACGCAGTATTCAGTCATATATTTTGTTCTGTTTGTCTATTAGCCAAAAACTGACTTATATTCGGGTCTTTGAGGGTTAAGGAGTGCTGTGAGATATATCATTTTTAGTTATAACTCGACTATGGTCTATATGTGCTAATAAATGGCAAGTATGCTAAAATCAGGCGATTTATTTTATAGTAGTTATTATGGGCGGAGCGTCTTTTGAAACGTTCTTATTTTGCTAAAGGTTCATCATCCTTAACGATAATATTAGCAACGACAATCAACCTGTCAGGGACTAGATAAGTCATGGACGTAAATTCACTATGGCAGACGATAGCTGAACACCCAGAGTTTTTCGCCATGCTGACTATTCCACCAGTGACAGCATTTGTCACTTGGTTACATGTGTGGATGGCGCTCAAAATGCTATTCTATCCGATTAAGTTTCGGGGTGTTCGTATTCCTAACTTCCCATTTTTTGGGTTGCCAGGGATCGGTTGGCAAGGTATCGTTCCGCGTAAAGCGGGCAAGATATCAGGCGTTATTGTTGACCAAACACTCTCAAAACTCGGTTCGCTTGATGAGTTTTTTCAGGCGATGGAGCCTGAGCAAACGGCGACATTTGTCACTGATACGGTTGACAGGAATCTTGAGCCTTTGATAGATGAGATTATGCTGGATCATTCGCCAGCATTGTGGGGCAATCTACCGTACGCGATTAAGCGTCGTGTCTATGCTCAAGCACATCAAGAGCTACCCAGTATTATGCAGTCGCTTGTAACAGATTTGACCCACCATGTCGAAGATCTAGTCGATATGCGTAAGATGATCGTTAATACGATGGAAAACGATCGTCGCCTGATGGTCAATATGTTTCTAAAGGTCGGGCAAAAAGAGATCGATTTTATCTGGCATATCAGTGCTTTGATTGGTTTGGTATTTGGTATTATCCAAATGTTTATATTTTTGATGGTACCCCAGCATTGGACCGTACCGTTTTTTGCTGCGATTTGGGGCTTTCTCACCAATTGGATTGCTATTTGGATGGTGTTTAATCCAGTAGAGCCGCACTTTATACCTTACTTGAAGCTATTTACAGTGCAGAGTCGCTTTCCATTTATCAAACCAGTCATACCACATATTGCAAAGTATCGTTTGCAAGGCGGCTTCATGAAGCGCCAAGAGGAAGTCTCTGAGGTTTTTGCTGAGATTGTGGTAAAAGATTTGGTCACTTTAGAAAACATTATGAATGAAATGATGTATGGTGACCGCTCAGCACAAACGCGCGACTTGATGAAATCGCATCTATATACGGTGCTTGAGTCGCCAGTGATTAGCACAACATTACGTGTGGGCTTGGGTCGCCGTGATTATGGACAATTAAAAAATACCATTATCGACAAGTCTATTGTCGCAACGATGGTACCATTGCGAGATCCTGAGCTAAACGAAAGCCGAGCCAGTAAGATATTTGGTCTGTTTCGCGATAGAATACGTGCGCTCACGCCAAATGAATTTCAGAATCTATTGCGTCCAGCTTTTCGTGAGGATGAGATGACGCTGATTGTTTTGGGCGGTCTGACCGGTTTTCTAGCAGGTTGGTTACATTTAGTGTTAGTATTTTTCCCCTCAGTGCAGTAATGCGTGAATAAGTATTTTTAAATAATAATGAGCTGCTGTACTGAATAAGCTTCGAATAACTAAAAAATGCAGAATTAACAATAGATAAGCATTTTGTATCAATCATTCATATTGGTACGTCACAACGATAGTAGCGGGTTTTATGTGCTTCTACAGCAATTGAAACCTCAGTTTTTAACCGTAAACTATGACCGCATAAAGGATTATTAGCGTTTGCCGGTGGCTAGCAATGCCATCGGTGAACCCTTAATTGTATCCAAGGTAAACAAGGTTAGACCGTATGTTAATCACAGAATTGGGTTATTTTGCCTTGCTGGCCGCTTTTATACTGGCGATTTTGCAGGTGGTACTACCAACCATTGGCGTCATGCGTGACCACGTCGCTTGGCAGCGTTTGGCGCCAAGTCTGGCATGGGCACAATTTGCGGCAATGATTACATCATTCGCTGCGCTGATGGCAGGCTTTTATTACAATGATTTTAGTCTCGTCTATGTCACTCAGCACTCAAATACATTGCTACCTTGGTACTACAAGTTGTCTGCGACATGGGGCGGGCATGAAGGCTCGTTGCTGCTTTGGATGACTATCATGGCCACTTGGTGTGCGTTGGTCTCATATTTCAGCCGTGGGCTGCCGTTATCTATGCGTGCGCGAGTGCTTGTGATACTAGCAGGCGTGCAGATGATGATGCTAGCGATGCTTATCTTTACCTCATCACCATTTGATCGCACATTGCCTAATCTGCCTGTTGACGGCGCGGATCTCAACCCTGTATTGCAAGATTTTGGTTTGATCATTCACCCACCGATGCTCTATATGGGCTATGTGGGCATGGTTGTACCATTTGCGTTTTGTATGGCAGCATTGTGGGAAGGGCGTTTGGATGCAGTATGGACACGCTGGTCGCGTCCATGGGCATTGGCTGCTTGGGGTTTCTTGACAGTCGGTATCGCACTTGGCTCATGGTGGGCTTATTATGAGCTTGGCTGGGGCGGTTGGTGGTTCTGGGATCCAGTAGAGAACGCCTCATTGATGCCATGGCTGGCAGGGACAGCGCTACTGCATTCACTTGCTGTCACCGAAAAACGCGGTGTATTTAAAGCATGGACAATCATGCTTGCAATCTTTGCTTTTGCGCTCAGTTTGCTTGGTACATTCTTGGTACGTTCAGGTGTTATCACGTCAGTGCATTCATTTGCCGCTGATCCCACGCGTGGTCTGGTGATTCTAGTGATCCTTGGTATCATCGTCGGCGGTGGTCTGTTGATGTTCGCTGTACGCGGCTGGCGTTTGACGGTCGAGAGTCAATATCGACTTATCTCACGTGAATCATTTTTGGTGATTAACAACGTTATTATTCTGATTTCAACCTTAGTAGTGCTACTTGGTACGCTCTATCCTATTATTGCTGATGCCTTTAATTTAGGTCAGGTGTCTGTTGGCCCTCCATACTTCAACGCATTATTTGTGCCGTTGACGTGGCTACTATTAGTGGCAATGGGTATGGGTTCTAATATCCGCTGGAAACAAGACAGCCGTCCGTTATTAGGCGCTGGCATGGTCATCGCGGTAAGTAGTTTGGTATTGGCCGCCATTATTACCTATTTCACCAGTCCATCAGCGATGCTAAATATTGGTGTCACATTGGTCGTGAGCTTTTGGGTACTGTTATGGATGGTTGTCGACTTCAAAGATAAAACCAAAAATGCACCAAGTCGCTTAAAGGGCTTACGTCAGTTGCGTCTAAGCTATTGGGGTCAACAAACCGCTCATATTGGCGTCATCATTGCAGTCATCGGTGTGGCATTTACCAGCACGTTGAGCATTGAGCGTGATGTGGCATTAGGGCCTAATGATAGTGTGAATGTACAAGGTTATGACTTTACTGTACAAGGCTTCCGTGAAGTAAAAGGTAGTAACTTTGATGCCACACAAGCAGAAGTAATGGTCAGTAAAGACGGTCAAAAGGTGACCACGTTATACCCTGAGAAGCGTAACTACATTATCAGTATGATGCCGATGACAGAGGCTGCGATTGACGCCAACCTGATGCGCGATGTCTACGTAGCACTTGGTGAGCCGATTGCTGAAGACAGCAATGAATGGGCTTTTCGAATCTATGTTAAACCGCTTATTCGCTGGATATGGTTGGGTGCGCTGATCATGGCGTTTGGTGCATTACTCAGTATGCTAGACAGTCGTTATCGTATCAAAAAAACCAAAACACCTGCGCAAATTGCGGCTAAAAAATCAGGCTTTGCTACAGTTGCAGATTTAGATACGTCAGCTACAAAGATAGGGGAGCGTTGATATGACTACCTCAAACAATGAATCTGATAACAAAGTTCAACAAGCAACCGTCAACGGTAGCAAAACGACAATTAGCAATAAAGCGAAAAGTAAGAAAAAGCTAAAGATTGGATTTTTGATTCCGTTGGTTATCTTTATTGGCTTGGTCGCTATACTCTATATGCGTTTGGGCAAACCGACTGATATCGTGACCAATACGGCTCTTGAACGCCCAGTACCTGCCTTTGAACTGCCGTTGTTATCAGATACCAGTCGTATTATGACCAATGACAATCTGCCAGATAAGCCATTTTTAATGAATATCTGGGGCTCTTGGTGCCCAACTTGTATCATTGAGCATCCATTTTTGATGGAGCTAGAAGAGCGCGGCGTTAACTTAGTGGGTATCAATTACAAAGATGATATTGGCGATGCATTAGGGTATCTGAATCGCGGTGGTGATCCGTTCTCTATGTCTATTCAGGACTTGTCAGGACAGTTTGCTTTAGACTTGGGTCTGACAGGTGCGCCTGAGACTTTCATCGTCGATGGTGAAGGGGTTATTCGTCAGCATATCGTCGGTGAAATCAACGAAAGCAATTGGCAAAGTCGTATTACGCCTTGCTTGATGGTACTCAATGAGGCTAGCAATAATGGGGTTAGTCCAGATCCTAGTCAAGTTGCGGAGGTGTGCAAATGATAGCCCATCAAATAAGAAGTGCGACTATCAAGTTAGCAAGCTTGCTGATCGCCTGTCTATTCAGCATGGCCAGTTTTGCTGCAATTGATGTCTATGACTTTGACTCTGTGCAACAAGAAGCACAATATCGTGGTCTCATCGAAGAGCTACGCTGCCCAAAATGCCAGAATCAAAATTTGGCAGGGTCTGATGCACCCATTGCGCAAGACTTAAAACAAAAGACCTATGATTTGATAAAAGATGGTCGTAGTGATGGCGAGATTCGAGCGTATATGCAAGAACGCTACGGTGACTTTATCAGCTATAAGCCACCGATACGTCCTTCAACATGGATTTTATGGTTTTTCCCACCATTACTATTGATCGTTTTGCTAGTTGGTTGGTTTTGGCAAAGCAAACGTCGTCAGCTCGTCGCTAGTGGCGAGGGTGGTGTGACAGTAGACAACAATATAAAAGCATTGTCTGCCGCTGAAAAAGCAGAACTTGATCGCTTATTGTCACGAGCTAATAATGATGACAAAGACGACACTACAAGCCTTGGGGGCAAAAAATGACCATATTTTCTACTGTTGGCTTATTTATTGCGCTAAGTTTACTTGTCGCTTTGTTACTGGGTGTTATCACCATTAAACCATGGTTAAAAGCACCTCATTCACATAGTAAGCCTTTGGACAATCAACTACTAGATATCAACGTTGCTGTGTTCCGTGAGCGACTAGCAGAACTGAAAACAGATAAAGACAGTGGCGTTATTGATGATCATCATTATCAAAACCAAAAACTTGAGCTTGAACGTCAGCTTCTGGATGCCCAGCGTGAAGTCTCACCGATGGTCACGCCAGGTATCAAAAGCCGATTGATTGTTATCGTTTGGGTACCTGTGTTGACTGCCATGGCATATCTGATGGTCGGTGATCGCACACCCGTATTTGAGCTGTGGGCTGCTGAGGACAAAGTTGGCCAAGTGGCGGATGATCTATTAGCAGGTAGAATCGATCAGCCACCTGCTTGGGCAATTGAAGATGGTAATCAGCTGATTAGTGCCATGCAGACTAACGTCTATCGTCATGCTAGTGACTACAATCGCTGGATGCGCCTATCAGAGCTGTTCTTATCATTAGAAGCGACTGATTCGGCGTTAGAGGCGTTGTCGCGCGCTTATCGTCTATCACCTGACAACGAAGAAATTGCGACTACTTATGCGCAGATCAGTTTCTTTGCTAATAAAGGTCAGTTAGATGCAAATAGCCGCCGAGTATTAGAAAATATACTAGCCAAAAACCCAGAGCATGAAGGCGCACAAATGCTTATGGCGATGGGTGAAGCACGTGCTAGTAACTTCGATCAAGCACAAGGCTGGATTAAGCGTCTGCGTGAGAGTATTGCAGCCAAACCGGGGGATCACACGCAAGCGCTATCAAGTCTAGACGAGCTTAGTGCTAATGTTGTGATGCAGCAGCAGCAAGCCTCTGAAGGCGTCGAAGTGACGGTCAAAGTCAATGCCAGTCTACTACCGTTGGTAAAAGCTGACGATACACTGTTTGTAGCGATACGTGATGTAAAAGGTGGTCCACCATTTGCGGCGAAGCGTCTACCAATCAGCAATATCAAGCAAGGCGAAGCCGTTATTAGTCTAAGTGATCTTGATGCTATGATGCCAGAGCGTACTCTCGGGTCGGCTCGTTCTGATAAAGTACAGCTAGCGGTCATCGCTCGTATCAGCCATAGCGGTAATGCTACCGCAGAATCAGGTGACCTTTCTGGCAACCCAGTGGTCATCGGCGCAGAACAAACTGAGGTTAATGTGGAAATCAATCAGCAAGTTCCATAGTTATAGCAGTATAAATACCTAACGAAAAAGGTATTTATTATATAGGTGCTGTTGCTCAGCATAGCCGTGAGCAACAGTGCGATGATTGACTTGATTAGAAGAGGTGTGAAGTTAATTCAGGTAGTTAAATAAATATTCTAAACACGGTCAATCTTCTACTTTTTATTCTGAATTGACTACATATGAACACATAAGTCATGCCAACTTATCACATCAATAATGAAAATACTTGAGCTTTGCAGGGCCACAAGGTAAGGTAGCTTTGCAAACAAATAATCCCTGGGTTTTATTAATCCCAAAATCCTATCTATTAAGGAGAGTCGTGTAATGATGCGTATTATTTTACTAGGACCACCAGGCGCCGGTAAAGGTACCCAAGCCCAGTTTATTTCTAAAGAATATGATATTCCACAGATCTCAACTGGCGACATGCTACGTGCAGCAATCAAAGAAGGTAGCGAGCTTGGCAAAAAAGCCAAAGATATCATGAATGCTGGTGGTTTGGTTTCTGATGACCTTATTATCAACCTAGTGAAAGAGCGTATTGCTAAGCCTGATTGTGTCAATGGTTGTATTTTAGATGGTTTCCCGCGTACTATTCCTCAAGCGCAAGCACTTGCAGACGCTGATGTTGCTATTGACCATGTGGTTGAGATCAGTGTTCCTGATGACGAAATCGTTAACCGTCTATCTGGCCGTCGTCAGCATCCAGGTTCAGGCCGTGTGTATCATATCCATCACAATCCACCAAAGGTTGAAGGCATCGATGACGTCACTGGTGAAGCGCTTATCCAGCGTGAAGATGACCAAGAAGCGACTATTCGTGATCGTCTGTCTACTTATCATGAGCAAACGTCAGCATTGGTTGGTTTTTACCAAGACAAAGCTAAAGAAGGCGATGACGCACCTAGCTATGACAAGTTTGATGGTACGCAAGGTATCGATGATGTTAAGCAGCAAATCTTGTCTGCACTAAAAGGCTAATTGTCGATTGTAGCTAATTGATTTAGCCAGTCGATGTAGTCATTGAAGACCCTGTTTGATAACAGGGTTTTTTTATGGCTGATGACTTTGTGCGTTATGAAAACATAGCCACAAAAAAACCGCTCACTCATTATAAGTAAACGGCTCTTTTATCAACATATATAACTTATAAAGCTCATATACTTTTGATTAATACCTATGCATTACCTTGAGCATCCACTTGCGCTTGCTGCTGGCTTTGCGCGTATGCTTGATCGAAGTTCACAGGTGCTAGTAGCAATTGTGGGAAGCTACCACGTGTTACGATGTCACTGATGACTTCACGAGCGTATGGGAACAACACATTAGGGCAATATGCACCTAGGATTTGACCGATTTGGTCTTCTGGAATGTCTTTTAGTAAGAAGATACCTGCTTGATGCACTTCAGCGATAAACGCTGCTTCTTCCGCATTTTTGGCAGTAACGCTCACAGTTAAGATGATTTGATAATGATCGTCATCTAATTTTTCAGCGTTGCTAGACAAATTGATATCAAGCTCTGGGTTCCACTCTTTGGTGAATACGCCAGCGCCTGGAACTTCAAGTGACATATCTTTTACATAGATACGTTCTAGTGCCAATTGTGGTTGTGCTTGTTCTTCAGCCATGGTAAATCCTCTAAAATTAAATCAAATGATTGGACAAATCGTCATTTTAATAAAAGTTTATTGTAATATAAATCAAGACGAAAGCTTGATGTTTTTTATCATTACTTCTTAATGTTCTATTAAAATTCGCCGCTGCCTATCTTTACATAGATAAAGACAGACAGTAAAGAGATGTAGCAGATTAACCAGCCAATAGCTCGTCAAGTTTGCCTTGCTGGTTCATTTGGTTGAGCTCATCAAAACCACCAACAAAGGTTTCACCAACAAAGATTTGCGGCACAGTGCGGTAGTTGTTGGTCTTTTTCATTAATGCTTGACGCTCTTCGCTGCTCATATCGTGCATACCGATTTCTTCATAATCAACGCCTTTGGTTTTTAGTAGTTGTTTGGCGTTTGAGCAGTATGGGCAGATAGGGGTAGTATAAACTTTAACAGATACAGTCATGGTAAATCCTTATTTATAAATTTATGGGATAACAAACTTATTATAAAGAGCATGATAAATCATCATAGCCTCAGAGTTGGTATAGTCTGTTATCAATGAGTAAAGTGTAAATGCATTTGGTGATGCTCATTACTAAAGTGGGGATGGGTATAACAAATTCAAGCCGTTTTGGCCTAAAACATCTTTTAAGCTATAAATAGAATATAAAAAGCGAACCATAAAAAAAGACACCTGATTAGAAGGTGTCTTTTTTATAGCGCTTATACTGGCCTATTACTTGCTTAGACTTGGTTTTGTTTTACCTTTAGTCTTTGATTTGGCGTCTTTTACACCAACCAATGGCATACCAGCGCCTTGCCAACCGCCGACACCGCCATCTAAGCGGTAGACACTATCTTTACCAATCATCTGAATCGCAGCGCCTGCTTGTACGCCCATGTCGCAGATGATAATCACTGGCTGCTCAATCGCGCGAATCTCTTCTAAGCGGTCTTTGAGGTCAGTGAACGGTATATTGCGGCTGCCTTGAATATAGCCTGATTCAAACTTCTTCTTAGCGCGGATATCGATAAGCTGCGCGTTTTGAGAGTTGACCATCATGCCAAGCGTGTTAGGTGATATTTTTCTACCGCTACGTTTGTTTTCAATCGTAAAAAACAGTATAGCAAGTACGGCTAATATACCAAATAAAAACGGGTGGTTGCCCACAAATTCCAGCGCACGATCCAAACCATACCTCCAAAAAAATAAGTGTTCTATTGAGCTGAGAAGACAGCCCAATGATATTGAACAAGGCGCTATTATACCGATAAGGTCATCTATAGTAAACGGGCGATGACACGAGCAATAATTAAGTGGATATTGTACCTGTCTATTGAGTTTCTCTGCCTAATAAAAATATCTACTCACATTACCACTTTTAACGAAGGCAGACACTAACAAACTAAATCTTAATAAGGCTTAGTATCAGCTTCTTCTCGTAGCGTAACGAGGTTTTCAACACGGCGCTGTAATACCTCACCATCAGCGACTGCTTGCCATAATGCGCAGCCTTTGCTGTTGTGAGTATGGCGACAGTCACGGAATTGGCAGTTGCCAGCCAATGGTGCTAGCTCCACGAAGCCTGAGATAATATCGTCAGGGGTGAGGTGCCAAATACCGTATTCACGAATTCCTGGTGTATCGACGATACCGCCTTGGGTGAGGTCTTCTGGATTAAATGGAAGCAGTCGACTGGTCGTCGTCGTGTGCTGACCGAGCTTAGAGTTTTGCGAGATGATATTGACGCTCTGACCAGAGTCGGGAAGTAGGGCATTGATTAAACTGCTTTTACCGACGCCAGATTGACCAGCAAAGATAACCAGTTTTTTATCTATATAGCGCTTTAGCTCATCAAGGCCTTCTTGCTCATCGCTCTCGGCAATATTTTCAGGGCAGTCGACCGAAGTCAGAACACTCTCATAACCAAGTGCAGCATATTGTGCCAATAATTCATTGGTATCTACGCCGTTTTCTGCTGCCAATAAATCGGCTTTGTTAAGTACCAATAGTGGTTTGACGCCTGCATGATGACATACCACGAGATAGCGATCGATCAGTGTTGGCGCGGCGGCAGGCAATGGCGCAAAAACAATGGCCAAAATATCGACATTGGCAGCGACAGGTTTGAGCTTATGATAGCGATCAGGACGAGACACCAGCGAAGTACGCGGTTTGACAGCTTCGATACGTCCAAAGCCAGTATTAGAGTCAGCATTCCAGCGCACTTGATCGCCAGCCGCTAGCATCGGTAAGTTAGTACGCACATGACAGCGCCAAATATCATTCAACTCAAGCGCTTGCCAAAACGGCTCAGGATCATCAGGTGCAATCTCTGGCTGCTCAGGTATCACTGCAGGCAGGCTAGTGACTTGTACTTCTAGTTGCTTACCGTAATGCGCCATGACCACGCCATCCATCAAACTGTCATCAATACTATCTTGATTGGACAGTTGCTGCTTGTCGATGCGACGAATCTGTTGTTTAGTCAGTTTGCGTTGCCGGATTAATGCCATGGGTTTGTGACCTATTATAAAAATATTGCTAAGTGTAGCGTGAAAATTTGCTAACATACAGCCTAAAGCGTTTGCGGCAGACAGTGGTTTTGTAATATTTTAGCTGCTTACTAGATTTTTCAAATCTATCAATGCGCTACGATACTGTCTGAGCACGAGTCTTTACTCGTAATACGTTTTTTAAATTGTGTTTAAAACTGTTCCAAAATTCAATGACCATAGGATACTGTATGACTACCGGTGACCATCCCAACAAGATTAAAATCAAAAATAAAGGCAAAAAAGGGCTGGTGTGGATTGATTTAGAAATGACCGGACTTGATACCTTAAACGATGAGATTATCGAGATTGCTACTGTCGTTACTGACGAAGATTTGAATGTACTTGCTGAAGGCCCAGTATTTGCGATCAAAGTATCGGATCAAGTCTTAAATAAAATGGATGACTGGAATACCAAGCAGCACGGTCAGTCAGGATTGGTTGATCGTGTGCGTCGTAGTACGGTGACATTGGCAGAGGCCGAAGCTGAGACTATCAAGTTCCTAAACAAATGGGTTGATAGTGGAAAATCGCCAATGTGTGGTAATTCTATTTGCCAAGATCGTCGATTTATGGCGCGCCAAATGCCAGAACTTGAGCGTTTCTTCCATTATCGCAATCTTGATGTGTCATCAATCAAAGAGCTTTGTTTCCGCTGGCGTCCTGATATTTTGCGAAACTTTGAAAAAGGTGGTAGTCACTTAGCCCTAGACGATATTCGCGACTCTATTCGTGAGCTAAAGCATTATCGTCAGCATTTCTTTAAATTGATGGACTAAAGAGCGGGCGATAAGCAGTTTAAGAGTGTAGTAAAAGTAAAAAGGGTCTGTTGACTTATCAACCGACCCTTTTTTTATTAAAGAAAAATGTTTTGAGATACGTTGTTTAAAACGCCATTGAACGTGCTTTAGCGAATAAGACATTCAAACTTAAACAATCCAAACTCAGTATTATGACTACTAGAGCTGTCATTTGAATGCTCGTCATCTGTTACTGCCCCAATCACTGCATTGACTTTCGGCTGGCGGGAATCTTCATCTAATAATCGCCAGTCGCCAAGCACATAACGTTTTTTATCAGTAGTCGTCTGATGAATGTCTGGTCGATGAGTATGTCCGTGCAATAATGCATCGCTAGTGGTGATGGCTTTATTCACGGCATCATCGTTCACATCCATGATATAAGCGGCTTTATTAGCATTGTTCTGCTGGCTCCGTTGGCGCATATTGTCTGCAATGGCTAAGCGTTTTTCTAGTGACTTATTAAGCAAATACCACTGTGTTAAGCGGTTACGCATAATCCTGCGAAAAAACTGATATTTCTTATCATCAGTACAGAGTGCGTCACCATGTTCTAAACGATAATTCTGCTGACCAACAGGCAAAGTGTACGGCTCGTTGATAAGTTCACCACCGAACAGGTTACAAAACGGCTGACCCAATAAAAAGTCACGATTGCCGTGCATGACTAATATCTCACATCCATTGATACGTAACTGCTTGAGTTTAATGATAAGCGGGGTCAACCAGTGCGCCACCTGCTCATCTTCTGACAGTGACAAGTAGGTATCATCACCCAGCCACACCTCAAACCAGTCACCCAATATAAAGAGGCGTTTGAGAGTGGGTAGGGCAAGACAGTCATCGAGCAGCGCTAAAAAAGCCTGCACTAAGGCAGGCTCTTGAGGCGATAAATGCAAATCGCTAATCAATACTTGCCGCACTTGATGAGGGCGGGTCGTGATTAAGTGATTAAAACTTTGCATTTATCTTTGTCCTCGTAACTTATCGTATAGCGAGCATTTTCTAATCAACTCTATTAGAAAATGCTCGCTCATTCACGGCTATCGCTAAGTAACTATTACTGAATAGCTGCTATTAAATAACTACTACTACTGAGTAACGATAGTAGCTGAATTGATAACAACAGGCTCTTTTGGCACATCAGCATGCATGCCGAAACGACCCGTTGGTACGCTGCGCATCTTTTCGATAACGTCCATACCGCTAGTGACTTTACCAAATACGGTGTAGCCCCAACCTTGCATGTTTTTGCCAGAATGGTTTAGGAAGTCGTTGTCTTTTACGTTGATGAAAAACTGGCTAGTTGCTGAATGCGGGTCTTGGGTACGCGCCATTGCGATAGTACCTTTGTCATTTTTTAGACCATTGTCCGCTTCGTTTTCGATAGGCGCATTGGTTGGTTTCTCATTCATTTCAGCGTCCATTCCGCCGCCTTGAATCATGAAACCATCAATGATGCGATGGAAAATAGTACCGTCATACTGACCAGATTTCACGTAGTTTAAAAAGTTTTCTACGGTTTTTGGTGCTTTTTCTTCGTTGAGTTCGATAACGATCGCACCCATATTGGTTTCTAGTTCTACTACTGGTGGCATGTCTACCATGGGAGATTCCTTTTTGATTGCAGCGCCTTAAATAGCACTATTGTGGGTGGTGATTAAAAAGTTATGGGTAGTCTAACGGCTTTTTTATCTCGTGTCATGTATCAGGCTGTTAATGCGTTTGCAAAAGCTGATAGAATAACGCAACTTTACCCATTTTTGACAAATTTTGATAATGCGGTCGCACTATCTAAGTTTTTATATTCTCGTTTTATTTTAATATTTTAGTTTAAACGTTTTGTGATGCGTGATGGCACGCACCATGAACTGACAATTTGCGTTAGGAGCAATGCCCGATGAGTGATCACTCAAGCAACAATGCACAAAAAGACGAACCAAAAAACGATTTTATTCGTAATATCATTCGTGACGATGTCAATGCGCAAAAATACCAGCAAATTGTAACGCGCTTTCCGCCTGAGCCAAATGGCTACCTGCATTTAGGCCATGTAAAATCTATCTGCTTGAACTTTGGTGTGGCCAAAGAGTTCGGCGGTGTGTGCAACCTGCGTTTTGATGACACCAACCCAACTGCCGAAAAGCAAGATTACATCGACAATATTAAGAACGATGTGCAGTGGTTAGGTTTTGAGTGGGCAGGCGAGGCGCATCATGCCTCAGGTTATTTTGATCAGCTACATGCATGGGCAGTCCAATTGATTGAGCAAGGCGACGCTTATGTTGATTTGCAAACCCCAGAGCAAATCCGTGATAACCGTGGTTCATTTAACGAAGCAGGAACACCTTCACCATATCGTGATGCCAGTGTTGAAGAAAACCTAGCGCTTTTTGATGATATGAAAGCAGGTAAGTACGCTGAAGGAAAAGCTATCTTGCGCGCCAAAATTGATATGGCCAGTCCAAATATGAACCTACGTGATCCTGTCATTTATCGCGTGATGCATCAAGCGCATCATCAGACTGGTGATAAATGGTGCGTTTATCCCATGTATGACTTTGCTCATCCACTCTCGGATGCGCTAGAAGGTATTACCCATTCGTTGTGTACGCTTGAGTTTGAAGATCATCGTCCATTTTATGACTGGGTCATTGAGAAAATCGGCTTTGACGTACCACCGCATCAGTACGAGTTTAGCCGCTTAAACGTTGACCATACATTGACCAGTAAGCGTAAGCTAAAGCAATTGGTAGATGAAGGTATCGTCAGTGGTTGGAATGACCCACGTATGCCAACTGTCGCTGGTATGCGTCGCCGTGGTTATACGCCAGAGGGCTTGCGTGATTTTTGTGAGCGTGTGGGCGTGACCAAAGCGGATAGTGTGGTTGATTTTCGTTTGTTAGAATTTAGCGTTCGTCAATCGTTAGAAACGACAACTGGTCGCGGTATGGCGGTATTGAAGCCATTAAAAGTGACTATCACTAACTTTAGCGAAGCGGTCAGCAGCTGGGAATCGCAAAAAGCAGATAGCGTCAACGCACGTTTTGATGAGGCGACTCAAACGCTTTGGTTGACTCAGCCGAACCATCCTAACGTCGATATGGGTGAGCGTGAGATTCCGTTTACCGAGACGCTATACATCGATCAAGGTGATTATGAAATTGAGCCGCCTGCAGGCTACAAGCGTCTCTCTCCAGAAAAGCCAGAGATTCGTCTGCGTAACACCTACGTACTAGCAGTCACTGAGCATATCACTGATGAAAATGGCAATGTCGTTGAGCTAAAAGCGACGATTGACCCTGCTACTTTGGGCAACAACCCTGAAGGGCGTAAGGTCAAAGGTGTGATTCATTGGGTGTCAGCCAGCCAAGGTGTACCAGCCACAGTACGCATGTATGAGCAGCTATTCAGTGCTGAAGACCCAAGTGGCGTGGCTGATGTTCATCAAGCGCTAAACCCGAACTCGCTCACTGAGTTAAACGCCGTGGTTGAACCATCTTTGGTTAATGCAGATGCTGGCACTCGCTTCCAGTTTGAGCGTGAAGGCTACTTCATCTCTGACAGCGAAGATCACAGTGCTAATAAGCCAGTTTTTAATCAAATCGTTAGCTTGCGTGATAGCTATAAGCCAGCTTAATTTATATTGGCTTAATATTTGAAAAACACCGTTAACTAAATGGATAAGATACTTTGAAATAATACTGAACAATAGTAGTTTGCAAGTCAGCCTATTTCTAGTACGCTAGGGATGGGCTTTTTTATGCATGATTATAGTGGCGAATTTTGCTTATGGGATGCTGGTATGGTGGTCTAGTTATTTATTAAAGCTGTTAATTCATAAAAACTTATTAAAAACTTTGCTCATCAGCTTAGCGTTAGATGGAATAACTGCATTACAATCCGTCACAAGACATTCATAACCAGTTTGTTAAGATAAAGTCAGTTTTTACGGATGTGCTTTATGTTATATTTGATAGCTGAGCACGTCGATGATAATAATAGAACGCGAGGCCGACGTGTCGATATAAGCGTTCATTCACATAGCTAAGGATTCAAACATGGCACATTTACGTTTAGGTGATACCGCACCAAATTTTGACGCTACGACCACAGAAGGTGACATCAATTTTCATGAGTGGGCAGGTGATCATTGGGTCGTTTTCTTCTCGCATCCAGCAGATTTTACGCCAGTATGTACCACTGAGCTTGGTCGCGCCGCTGCATTAAATGGCGAGTTCCAAAAGCGCAATGTAAAGCCGATTTGTATTTCTGTTGATAGCCTAGAAGATCATAAAGCGTGGGCGAGCGATATCGGTGAGACTCAAGGCACAGATATGAATTTCCCAATCATTGCTGATCCTAATAAAGAAGTCGCTGAATTATATGACATGATGCATCCTAATGCCGATAGCACTCATACAGTACGTAGCGTCTTTATCATTGATCCAAGCAAAAAAGTCCGTTTAACGCTGACATACCCTGCTAGCTGTGGTCGTAACTTTGATGAAATTATCCGAGTGATTGACGCATTGCAGTTGTCGGATGAATACAACATCGCAACGCCAGTAGACTGGAAAGATGGTGATGACGTAATCATTCCACCAACTGTGAAAAATGAAGATATCGCTGCAAAATACCCAAAAGGTCATAAAGAGATTAAGCCGTATCTACGTACTACACCTGCGCCAAATAAATAATTATACTGATGACTAAATGTGATTAAATAAAGCCCCATGACTTAGAGTTATGGGGCTTTTATTATTTCTATTTTATGATTAATAAAACTTTGCCATGGTGGCAAGATTAGGCTATAACTGTGGTATAGCGTATCAATCGTTTGTGCTCATCAGTACAACAACCATAATAAAGCGTATCAGCGCCAAATCGCTGTCTAATCATCTCACAAGGAGTTTGCTATGAAAAAACTATATATTACCCGTACCGCGCCCAATCCGCGTAAAGCGCTTATCCTATTGGCCTCAAAAGGTATCGATGTTGATAACATGGATGACATCGATGTTATCGATATTGATTTTGCGGAAAACGAGCAGAATTCAGATGAGTTTACTAACATGAACCCGATGCGTACAGTTCCAGTCTTAACACTGTCTGATGGCACTGTCCTAAATGATTCACAGGCCGTTTGTGAATATCTCGACCGCGTTTACGGTGAGCGTTCAGTGATGGGTAATGATGTGGTACAGCGTGCGCAAGTTTGTTCTATGCGCCGCATTGCAGAGTTCGAAGTACTATATAACTTCATGTTGGCGTTTCAACATAGTAATCCTGCTAAGGCCCAACGTGTTGAGCAAGTGCCAGAGTTTGTTGAGCCGTCTATTGCACGAGGTGTCAAAACACTTGCTTATTTTGAAAGCATACTAGAAGGCCGCGAGTATTTGGTTGGTGAGCAATTAAGTTTTGCCGATATCGTACTCTATATAGGTTTAGACTTTGGCAAAGTACTCAAAGTAGATCCTAATGAACAAGGCGCAAACCTAGCTCGTTTTTATCAAAAAATGAATGAACGGTTTAGTATTAAAAAGATGGCTAAAGCCAAACCTGTGAATGTGAATGACTAAAAAATCCTAGGAAAATAGTTCAAATTAAAAAATTTATCTATTACCTTTCTCATTAAATTGATTGCAATAAAGCAAAACAGCTAACCCCAACCGTTAGCTGTTTTTTTATTAAATATAATAAAAATCAACATTTCGTTACATAGGTCAACAGAGCCAAGGTTATAGTGGTCAGTCTAACCCTGTTATATCAGTTATGTTTGAAAACCGTTTACTTAAAAGAGGTGTTCTTAGATTATGGCATCTTTTGAATAAGTGTTTTAAAACATAGAGGGTACGTGAGATAAGTTGTACAAGCTTACTAAGAGGTATGTAATATGGTAGGTAGCCGAAATAAGCCAACGTTAAAAGTACTGCTATTGCCCAGTGTGATGGTGGTTAGTCTGATTTTAAGTGCGTGTCACCAAGAAGCGGCCTCTGGCGAAAACGATATGGCAGAGACTGCTGAAGATAGTGAAGTGACAAACACAGCAACAAATGAAGGTTTAATATCTAGTATAAAATCTACACTAAATGAATCTAAATCTACTGAATTGTCCGATAAAGAAAAGCTAATGACCACCTTATCTCATCATCGTTGGACACTAGTAAGTGCAGTCGATGCCAATGAACAACCTGTGGCTGATCTTGCGAATATTAACAGTCGTACAACTCTTTCATTTAACCAGTATCAAGGGCAAGACACGCTAAGCTATAGCGTAGGCTGTAATACGATTAGCGCAGTCTACCAGTTAAAAGGGCATACTTTGACTACTGAAGAGGGTATGAGTACGAAAATGTCCTGTGGCGATCTGGACGGAGCTGAAAATACCCTAAATACATTTATGCAAGGCAGTAGTGAATTCAATATAGATCAAGGCGATACCACGGTATTAACGCAGGTTACTGATGACGATGTGACTTTGGTATGGAATGGTAGGCTTACTGCACAAGCAAAATACAATAGCAAAGGTGAAACAGTATTTTGGGCAGTAAACTCCGAAACCGTACCGTGTGAAGCAAGCAGCTCTGAACAGTGTTTACAAATCAAGCCTATCACCTATAATAATCAAGGCATCAAAATTCATGAAGGGGAGTGGCGAGTATTCTTTGGTGAAATTGATGGCTATCAGCACGATAGCAAACACGAAGAAGTATTACGCTTACAACGCTATGCGCTAAACATCGATGACGTATCAGAGACCAGTGAGCCAACCAAAGATGATACTGCTGATGAAAAGTATGCCTATATACTAGATGCAGTGATTGAAAGTTCAGTTACAGAGTAGCCTGTTGTCGTTCGAGCTTTGAGAGTTGAAATATTTATAGCCATAAAAAACACGCGTCTAATAGCACGTGTTTTTTTATGGAATAGCTATTTTGATATTTATCCATTTTGATGCCTTCCTGCTTCAATGCCGAGCTGTTTTAATGTTTATATTTAACGTAAGTTACCTAAATCTTCTTCAGTCAAACGCCAACGACCTTTCTTTTTAGAAGCACCGCGTCCGCGCATGGCACTATTCAATATTAGCTTGTTCATGGAATGGCTTGAGTGAGCATGACAGATGGCGCAGGCAAGTCCATCGGCAGCATCTTGTTGCGGTACAACTTCTAACGATAGTATACGACACACCATCTCTTGTACTTGCTCTTTGCCCGCAGCTCCATAGCCACAGACGGCTTGTTTAATCTGCCGAGCAGTATATTCTGATACTTCTAAATCTAAGGCAACCATCGCTGCAATCGCTGCGCCACGTGCTTGCCCAAGCTTGAGTGCAGAATCAGGGTTCTCCGCCATAAATACTTGCTCAATCGCTGTATAAATAGGCTCGTCGGCATATTTCAAATGGTGTTTTGTGATACGAGTTAGTCCGTTAAAGATGCGCTTAAGGCGTTCAGGCATCTCTTTAGTATCTGTGCGAATCGTCCCTGCATCGATATAGGTCAGCTTATCCCCTGTTTGCTGTACTATTCCATAACCGGTCATGCGTGACCCTGGGTCAATACCTATAATAATTGCCATAATATTCCGTCTTGCTTACATTTTGTTTTACATTCAATCCTATATAAATTAAGTACGGAGTCAGGCTCGCTCAGCTTACTACTTGTAGTACTGACGTCCATCTTCCTTGTATCCAAATTATATTGTACCGACTATATGGCTTAAAAATTAGCCTTAAGTTTGATAGTATAGCAACCAATCCCCATATACATCATATGTTAGCCATTTTAATTTTCATGGCGTTCAATTTATTGGTTTTTATTTTATAGGACGACACTTTATGGGTCAGATAGTTGGTATAGCCATTGTTTGGTTTATTATCGAGATGCTACTGTGGTATTTGCTTGCGCAATTTATGAGCGGCTGGTGGGTATTTATATGGTTTATTATTGCTGCAGTTATCGGTATCTCATTAATACGCAAAGGTATGGCTGCTCTTAATCCAATGGCACAGCAAATGAAAGCTGGTGGCATGATGAACCCTGCCATGCGTCCACCAGAGACCACCATGATCAAAAGTATCGCGATGGCAGCTGCTGGTATTTTATTGCTTATCCCTGGGGTGCTCAGTGATTTGATAGCGTTATTGGTCGTATTGCCACCTGTGCAAAAAAAGCTAAAAGACTTGGCCAATAATTATGTCATGAACAATCAGCAAAAAATGATGGAAATGATGGCAAAACAGATGGGTGGTCAAATGGGCGGCGGTCAAAACCCATTTGGCGGTGCTGGTGGTATGGGTGGTCAAAACCCATTCGGTGGCGCAAGTGGTATGAACGGTCAAAACCCATTTGGTCAACAGCAACAAAACCCATTTGGTGATGTGTTTAAACAGCATACTACCGTTGATGGTACCGCTAAAAACGTCCCTAAAGATGTAAAAAAGATTACGAAATCTGCTAATGATGAATAACCATTTAGCGAAATCATAAGCATAAAAAAAGCCCCTTTCGTCAATGACAGAAGGGGCTTTTTAGTGGTAGTAAGTAAACCAGTTATAAAAGGTATAGTTACTAGCCGAATGAAACAACCGAAGTGCCGCTGTAAGATGGTGACCCATGAACCGTGAAGTTCAGGGCGGATGCGTCATCATCTCTGCAGGTTTCCTGATACACCGCAAGCAGTGCAGGCATACACAATGAGACAATAGGTACCACATCCTAGTAAAGCATTATCGGCTCAGGGAATAAACATCTACTAGCCAACACTTCAGAATAGTTTCATCTTAACCAATGAAAAGAGTGATTGCAAGTCTGAATTACAGTTTGATACTCAGTACCATTGAATGGCATGACTGGTAAGGGTTTGCTTACAAATACTAAGGTATAAAAACGATACAAAACCATTCGTTTATTAGTAAAAAATTGTCAGTTTTTCAGCTATTTCAAGATGTGTGTTAACATATAGGGCTTTATATTCCCTTACACAACATTATAGGCGTTCATTCACTCGAGGAGCGGTAATATATGACCAGTACCCAACAAGCATCAGACTCTATTGATAACAAAACACAGCTTAGCAATAATCAAGACAGTGCCCAAAATAAAAAAACACCGCATGTTTTGATGATATTGGATGGCTTTGGTCATCGTGAAGAAGATAAAGATAATGCCATCGCTGCCGCTCATATGCCAAATTTAGATAAGATCTATCAGCAGTATCCTCACGGGCTGATTTCTGCTTCAGGGGAAGATGTTGGTTTGCCAGAGGGTCAGTTTGGGAATTCAGAAGTCGGTCACATGAACCTAGGTGCTGGTCGCGTGCTTTATCAGGATTCGACACGTATCTCAAGTGAACTTGCCAACCGCGAATTTTATAAAAACGAAGCGTTGGTTGATGCCGTGAAAGCTGCCAATGAGCGCGGCGGTAATGTCCATATCATGGGCTTGCTTTCTGATGGTGGCGTCCATTCACATCAAGACCATATCGAAGGTATGTGTCATTCAGCGTTGGTCCATGGTGCCAAAAATGTCTTTATTCATTGCTTTTTAGATGGCCGCGATACCCCGCCCAAGTCTGCTGATAAATACATTAACCGTCTGCGTGACTATATCAATAAGTTGAATGCTCATTACGAAGGTGGCCGTGTACAGATTGCAAGCATCATCGGACGCTACTATGCTATGGATCGTGACAATCGCTGGGATAGAGTACAAAAAGCCTATGAGCTGATTACTGAAGGTAAAGCTGATCGTCTATCAACACGGGCAGATGGTGCTGTCCAAGCTGCTTACAAAGCGCGTGAGACCGATGAGTTTGTCAGTCCAACAACCGTAATTGGACGTGATGAAGTGCCGTATACTGTTAATGATAACGACGCACTTATTTTTATGAACTTCCGGGCTGACCGTGCTCGTGAACTCGCCCAAGCGTTTGTTTTACCAGACCATGAGTTTTCTGGTTTTGCTCGCCAAAAGCAACCAAAACTGGCAGCATTTGTGATGTTGACGAAGTATTCAGATATCCTAGCGGATAACCCAAAGACTAGTATTGCTTACTACCCAACGTCTTTGGCTAATACATTGGGAGAGTACTTACAGGATAAAGGAAAAACGCAGCTGCGAATTGCTGAAACTGAAAAGTATGCGCATGTGACGTTTTTCTTTAGTGGTGGCCGCGAAGAAGAGTATGAAGGTGAGACTCGCATTCTAGTACCATCTCCAGACGTGGCGACCTATGATTTAAAGCCTGAGATGAGCGCGCCTGAAGTTACAGATAAACTAGTAGAAGCGATTGAGTCTGGCAAATATGATGTATTGGTGGTCAATTATGCCAATGGTGACATGGTTGGACATACAGGTATCTTTGATGCAGCGGTAAAAGCGGTTGAGGCTTTGGATGTATGTGTGGGCCGTATCGAGTCAGCAGTGCGTGCTGCTGGTGGCGATATGCTTATCACAGCCGATCATGGCAACTGTGAACAGATGCAAGATTATGAAAGCGGTCAAGTACATACACAGCATACGACAGAGCATGTGCCGTTAATTTATGTGGGTGAGCAAAAGCTGCAAGTACGTCGCGGCGGTAAACTGAGTGATATAGCACCGACGATTTTATCATTGATGAATGTCGATGCACCAGCAGAGATGACGGGTGAGAGCTTGCTTATCCCAGTAGTCTAAGGTAGTCGAATCAAAAATGGCTCTTGAGTTACTGGGCTTCATATTGATTTAATCTCTATACTAAAAGGTATCGAAAAGGAAAGGATAACCTACTATCCTTTCCTTTTTTTGTGATACATTTTACTTAGTTTACTTGCAATACTATGCTAGTTCGAAATATGCGTTTGGTGCTATCTTATCAGTCGCTATATAACCATAAATTCGTATTCTCTATTATTTAAATGAGTCCTTTTATGCAGCCTATTTCTCTTGCACGTTCTTTTTTATCCAAAGGGTTAAGTAAATCAGTAAGGAAGCCGTCAGCCGCGTCTACGGTTTTACAACCTGCAATTTTGGTAGGTATGCTTGGTTGTGCGATTAGCGTGAATGTACAGGCAGCAGTAGGGGTAAAGGCTTCTGCAGATAGTACTAATCCTACAGACGGCCTACAGCTCATCAGTCTAGATGCAGATAAGATAGTGGATGAAAACGACGCTGACAATTTATCGAACATTGCTGATATGCTAGATGTCGCCGATGAACCAGATGACTCGATAGATAGTGTGCCAGATGAAAGCGCTCTAATAGATGATACCGATGATATTGATACGGACATTCCAGCAGAGGTCGCTCAGGTATCGCTAAATGCTATCTCTCCTGAGACGCTAAAGACGTTCGTGGCTGTGGTGGATTTAGTACGCCGTGAGTATGTTGATACGGTCAATGACGAAGAATTATTTAGCAATGCGATGAGCGGTATGCTGACCAAGCTTGATAGCCATGCTGAGTTTTTAGATGCAGAAGAGTATGAGAACCTGCGTGCTTTTACCGAAGGTGATGTAGGTGATATTGGTCTTAAGGTTAACTACCAGCCAGAGGCGGGGTATTGGGTCGTAACAGAAGTTATCGATGACTCACCTGCGGATAAAAAAGGCATCGCAGTTGGTGACTATTTACATCAGGTTGATGAGTTTAAGCTTGATGAAGGGCGACAAGCCAATGATGTCGAGCAGCTTTTGACAGGTATTGCTGGTACGCAGGTAGATATTACTACTTCCAAAGCTGGTCGACGTAAGCACACAACGACGTTGCAGCGTAATAATAGTCATCCGCAGATTATCGAGACTAAGCTAGTTGATGGCATTGCTATTGTTAAATTGCCTGCTTTTCAAAATAATAGCCGTGAAAAATTGTTAGAAGGTTTGATTAACCTTAACGCTCCTATATCAGGCATTTTATTAGATATGCGCGATAATCCAGGTGGTGTACTGACATCAGCAGTGAGTGTTGCCAGTTTATTTATGGATGATACTGATGTGGTACAAGTGCAAGCACGTCAAAATAAATCACGCGTACTATCGACCCAAGGTGATGCGATACTTAAGCCTTTGCCGTTAGTTGTATTACAAAACCGCTATTCAGCATCGGCGTCAGAGGTGCTTGCTAGTAGTTTACAGGCACAAAAACGCGCTAATATCATCGGTGAAGTGAGTTATGGCAAGGGCTCAGTACAATCGGTCATTCCTTTAAACGATGAGCAAGCCGTTAAGTTGACTGTGGCCAATTATATGACGGCAGCAGGTAGGCAAATAGACGAGATCGGCGTAGAGCCTGATGTGACCTTGTCAGGCAGTGAGAGTACGTGGGAGCAACAAGCACTAGAATTAGTAAAAGTGCGCGCGCTAGATTCTGGCATTCGCTTTGTTAGAAAAACGGCTGCACAAGAATAGACTATTCTATTTGTCAATGAATAGCACATCTAATCACACAGCCGAAATGTTTGAAATTTCTGAAGATGCTAATCGAACGCCTCTTCAGAAACTTCAAGCTTTTTCATACGGTAGCGTAAAGAGCGAACAGTTGTTCCTAACAACTCAGCTGCTTTGGTTTTATTCCAGCCAGTTTGCTTGAGTGCGGTGATAATTAATTGCTTTTCTTGTTCTTGCAAATAATGTTCCAATCCTTGAGGCGGTAGTTGACCGTTAAACAACTCTTGCGAGTTTGATATATCTTTAGATAGTTCTTGGTGCGAAGTAGAGTTAAGAAGTGACTCTTTGTCATGAGTACTTGCTACGTTGGTTGAAGAGTTGTCACTATTAGCTGATGACTGCTGCATCATTGAAGGATAGTGATGGGTGCTAGTACGATAGGGATGTATATTAATCGTACTTTGCTTAACCTGTGTCGTTATATTACTGCTAGATTGAATGGATTGCTCACCACTTTTCGTTACTTGGGCTGTAGGTTGAGCATCGATTTGGTTTTTTACGTTATGAGGAGGTAGTTCAGGATCGTCAATAGCTGAGCTATGATTCTGCTCTTGTGTATTTACAAGTTCAGGTTCAATGTCAGGAAAACCTAAATGACTAACGTCAATACATGAGGTTTCAGCTAACGTGACTGCACGCTCAAGTAAGTTGCGTAGCTCACGGACATTACCCGCAAAATCGTGACGTTGCAAGCGTGCGCAGGCTTCAATCGTCAATGATGGCGGTGACTCTAATTGCCAATCATCGGCGATCATCGCTAAAAAGTGTTCTGCCAATACAGGAATGTCGTCGCGGCGTGTGTTCAGGGTTGGAAGCTTGAGTTCAATAACATTGATGCGATAATATAAATCTTGCCGAAATGCACCATCTTGTACCAAATGGCTTAGGTCCTTATGAGTGGCAGACAATATGCGTATGTCTACTGGAACCTCTTTTGTATCACCAATTGCTCTGACTGTTTTTTCTTGAATGGCACGTAACAATTTAACTTGCATAGCTAAAGGTAAGTCTGCTACTTCATCTAAAAATAACGTGCCACCATTGGCTTGTTGAAATAGCCCTTGTTTATCAGCGACAGCCCCTGTAAAGCTGCCTTTTTTATGACCAAAAAACTCCGACTCCATCAGCTCTGATGGTATCGCACCGCAGTTTACTGGTACAAAGCTGCCATCTCGACGTGGACTTAAATCATGGATCAATCTGGCGACCACTTCTTTACCCGTACCAGAAGCACCGGATAAAAATACAGGCGCCTGTGAGCGCGCTAGTTTTAAAATAGTATTCTTAAGAGGATGCATGACAGCGGAGTTACCGATCAATCTGCTGTCTAACATTTTTTGTTCAGGAGAGCACTCTGGTGTGGTCTGTACTTCACTATCTTGATGGATAACTTTTAAAGCATTCTCTACCAGTTGGCGCAAACGTGGCAGTTCAAGCGGTTTATTAACAAAATCAAAGGCGCCGAGCTTTAAGGCCTCAATAGCTAAATCCATGCTGCCGTGAGCCGTAATCACCGCTATTGGAATATTAGATCTACTGCTAATTTCTTTCACCAACTCTAATCCCGAGCCATCCGGCAGCTTCAAATCCGTCAAACAAAAATCGTAGTCATTATCTTGCCAAAATGATCTTGCTTGCGACAAAGTATAAGCCACATCACTTTTGATACCCATTTTTGTCAAAGTAATTTGCATCAATCGGCATAAATCTACTTCATCATCGACGACTAGCGCAGTTGTTGTCATACATCATCTCATTGTATTCAATGGCTATAAAATTCATAGCTGGATCTAGATAGGCGTATCGCTTTATACAAAGTCAAAACTTTACGTACCTTTATTAATTTCATCTCAAATCTGCTATTTGGTGAAATTAACGTAGAACAATATTGTTCCAGAAGATAAATTTAGGAAAGACTTTCTTCAATGGTTTGAAATTTATTATCAGATTTAATAGAAGGCACAATCAGTCGAAAGCATGTTTTTTCATGTTCAGGAATATAGAGTAGACGTGCTTGATTGGCTTCACAAAATGCTTGTGATAAATAAAGCCCCAAACCTGTACCAGCTTTATCTGTTGTAAAAAACGGATCGAACAAAAGTTGTAAGTTTTCAGCATTCACGCCATTACCATCATCTAATATATCAATTATAACATCGTTGTCTGCGCAGTAAATGTCGATTTCTACGTAAGCATGAGGATGAGCATAGCTACTATAGCGCAGGCCATTGTTGATTAAATTGATTAATATCTGCTCTAACTGATGAGTATCGAATGATATTATAGGGTTGGTTTTTACTCGTAGAAAAATGTCGTGTCCCTGAAAGTGATTTTCCAAAAACGATGGCATCCATTCAGCCAGTTTGAGCACCTGTTGGGTCGCTGTCTGCTGACGAGACAGTTTTAAAATATCCTCGATGATACGGTTCACACGTTTTGTCTGTGAAAATATCATTTCATAAAGCTCATGATTGCCCGTCATAGCAGCATGCACTTCATTTGTTGATGTATTATTATTCGTTTGTTCTGCAACATCTTCCATTAATAGCTGACTAGCTTGCGATATCGCTGCTAAAGGGTTTCTGATTTCATGGGCGATGCTAGCAGTTAGTTGTCCCAAAGAAGCCAGTTTGAGCTGTTGAGCACTGGCTTGCTCACGGCGTAAATCTTCCAATATGATAAGCTTGCTATCGTCTTTTAGTGGAATAATCTGTACGCGTAATTTGCCAAATATTGAGGTGTTTGCCACCGCTGGTACATCATAGGTAAAAGCACGTGACTGCCCTGAAGCTACTGACAAACAAGCACTAAATAATTGTGGATGTTGTTTATTGAGTTGATGCTCGAAGTTAGAGAGAAGCGCTTTGTGTTGAGCATCTTTAGTATTGTTAAAGATATTTTGCGCTGTGGTAGGTGTGACAAGTGAAAGACTAAGCAATTGATGTGCAGCAAGATTGGCTAAGACAATATGCTGCTTATCGATAACGATGACACCATCGACCATCTGCGTGATGACTTCTTGATTGATCACGTTAAGTCTCTCGACTTCCTTAGCATGGTCCGCGGCGACTTTTTCAAGTTGCACCAGTCGTTGAGAAATAGACCAGCTCAAACCGCCAACTGCTAAAAAGCTCGCCGACATCAATAGTGCGTCACCTAGGTTAGCTAGACTCATGCTATTAGCAATAGCATAAAAGAACTGCTGATAAATAACCAGAATGATGGCAAGTAAAGTAATAACCAAGGCTTGTGAGCTATGCAGTAGCATAAAGCTGGCCGCGACGACAACCATATATAGCATGGTCAATTGCAAATCAGGACTACCTGTAGTGTAAAGCAGCAGACTTAATATGATAACGTCTAACGCCAGTCCAAACGCCAACTGACGGCGAATATGCTTTCTGACGACATAAAACAGCCCAAGCAGTATCAAGCTTAGAAGCATATAAAAGCTTAAGGTTGTTTGCTGCAAAAAGCTGGGTAGGGATATGCTGCTGTCAGTACGAGTAGGGATGTATAGCATTAGCATAGAGAACAGGCTAACGACGAAACGATAGCTACTATAAATCAGTCCTAACTTACGCAATTGTGACAAAGGCAGCGTAGCATCATGATGGGGGTAGCGAGTAACGACAGATCTAGGACTGCTAGCAGGTTTCATAAACTGGCCGTAATATAGTAGGTGCTTTATGGTTGAATCAGACCGTGACGAATGGCTAAGTGAGTCAATTTAACATCACTATCAACTCCAACTTTTTCATAGATACGGTAGCGATATGTGTTGATGGTTTTTACACTAACAAATAATTGATCAGCGATTTGCTGAGGGCTCTGACAGTTAACAACCATCATAGCCACTTGTTTTTCTCTATCGCTTAATAAATCAAAAGGTGAAGTAGCATTATCAGACAATAAAACGTCTGCTAATTGCTCAGCGACGTCTTGACTGAAGTAACGACCGCCTTGATAAATCTTTTTGACTGCACGTATCATCTCATCAAGGGGTGTGCCTTTGGTGATATAGCCGTTGACACCTGCTTTAATTAACATCGAAGGATAGGGCTGTGCAGACATGCTACTGACTGCTAAAATTTTGATACCCATATCGAGTTGAATCAGACGTTTGGTTGCTTCTAGCCCACCAATATTCGGCATATTGACGTCTAGTAAAATGACATCAGGATGTAACAGTTTGGCTTGTTTGATAGCCATATCACCGCTGTCTGCCTCACCTACTACTTCGATATCAGGGCTGTCTGACAACATACGGCTAATACCCATCCGTACCAAATCATGATCGTCTACCACTAATACTTTAATCATAACCATACTCTTTATTGTTTGTCAGAATGAACGCTTTATTAAGCTTAAATACTATAGAAAAGAAATATATTTTGGGCTTCATTATTATCTTTATATATTCAAAATGCCGTTGATTAATATAACAAAATACGGATAATCATAACATTTGAAGTTAATTTATATTGCTGTAATGTGAATCGTTGTTTCTAAAGTATAAATTGGTTGTAGCAAAATTTGAACGTAGCTAGAAAAAACTACTAAATCAGTTTGATAGATTAAACTTAAATGTAAACCATGATACACTAAAAATACAAAAGCTCTATGCGAGTACTTACAAACACATTTACAAACGCTATGCATGTTTTGGGCGTCAGTCATTATGTAACTGGCGAAATAGCGGCAATAGGAGTCATAATGAAGCAACTACCATTAACCAAACAGCAATTAATCGCTGCTATGATTTCATTGAGTTTGGGCAGTGTTGCACAAGCGGCACTTACGATTAATGGTAGCACTGAGACTGCTTCTAGTGCACGCCTAAGTTGGGGCGGTGCTGATAGTTTGTCTGAAGCGCGTAATATCATGTATAAGTCCAATAGCTCGCCGATTAAGAAAGTCGATAACGGTTATGGCACAACCAATATTACGAATACCAATAGCTTTGCTAGTAGCAATAACAATGGTCCTCGCTACAATACAACTTATCGTGGTGCATTTGGTAGTAGCGATATGATTCCGATTAGCACTGACTCACGTAGTGTTGCTGTGATTGACGCTGAAACTGGCGAGTCTATCTATGAAAAAGATGCCGATATCGCACGGCCAATGGCTAGTATCACCAAGGTTATGACCGCTATGGTTGTATTGGATGCAGGCCTTGATATGCGTGAAGAAATCACGCTTGATCCAGAAGATTTTGTCGGTCCTAAGCGTGCAAGCTCGCGTTTAAAATCAGGTGATCGTTTGAACCGCGCTGAGATGCTATTAATGGCATTAATGAAGTCTGAAAATCCAGCAGCGAAGAGTCTGGCGCGTAACTATCCAGGTGGTTACGCCGCTTTCATGCGTGCGATGAATCGCAAGGCGCAAGATTTGGGTATGAGCACGGCATTTTTTGGAGATCCAACAGGACTTGATAAGCGCAATGTAGCTTCTTCAAAAGACTTAGTTAAGATGGTTCGTGCTGCTGGTAACTACGATGTCATTCGTCGTTTTTCTACTACTAAAAGCTATGACTTTTTTGTCTCAAACTATTCAAATGGTAATCGCACTTATAAAGCCAATAATACTAGCATGTTGGTCCGTGATGGCAGTTATCCAATCGGTATTTCTAAAACAGGTTTTATTAATGAAGCAGGGCGTTGCGTTGTGATGGAAACTCGTGTTAACAACCGTCCTGCCATTATTGTTATCTTAGGGGCAAACAGCTCAGCGACACGTTGGGGTGATGCTAAAAACATCTTAAACAGTTTGGCTACTCGCCGTACGGTATAGACTTGATGTTCTAAGCGCATAAAAAAAGCTGTTATATGATATAACAGCTTTTTTATTGTGTTAAATTTAAGAATTAAGGAAGCACCCTATGAGCCATATGCCACTATCTCATGCTATGCCTAAACTGTATTTATTGACCAATGATGACGAGTTTGAGCTGCTGTATCAAAAGCTAGAGGCAGCCTTGTCAACAGGATTAATTGCCCTATTACAAATTCGGCGTAAGCAAGTTCTTAGTTTACCTGATGGAGCTTCGACACTTTTTAAAGAAGCACAGAAAATCATTGAGTTGGCTAAAATATATAAAGTACCAGTTGTAGTGAATGATAATGTGCAATTAGCTGAAAAGCTTGGCGTTGGGGTACATCTTGGTCAAACAGACGGCAGTATCGATAATGCTCTAAAGTCCCTTTTACCACATCAAATAATTGGTCGTACTTGCCATGGTGATGTTGAGCTAGTTAAAGAAGCGAAAAATGACGGCGCAAGTTATGCTGCGATGGGTGCAGTGTTTACTTCTACGACTAAGCCAAATGCCAATATCATTTCGCGTCAGCATCTTACTGAAGGATGCCAGCAAGGCATACCAATATGTGTCATAGGCGGGATAACCGCAGAGAATGTCTTGGAGTTAGTAAATTTGCCCATTGCGCTTGTAGCAGTCGTCGGGGATATCATGGATTTGCCAGTAGCAGACATAGCTCAGCGCTGTCATGAATGGCAGCAGGCATTTTCTAACTGGAAAATACCTACCTGAAATTTGCTTCTTGAAACGTTTTAGAGTGGCAATAATTTTATAATAGGACCTCAATGCTAGAGCGCTATTCAGCATGTTCCATACATAAAGTGGCGTAGGGTAGCGCTTCTAAGCGTTGCTCTTCGATTGGTTCACCGCAGACTTCACACTCGCCATAAGTACCATTTTCAACCCGACTCAATGCATTCTCGACATAGATTAAGCTTTGACGTGCCTCGCTCATCAAGTTTTTGCGCATGTCGTTTTGACGATAAGATATAGCCTGATCTTCCCAATGTTCATTGAGCTCATCTTGTGGATTTTGAATGTGATCTTCTATCTTATCAATTCGAGATTCGTACTCATTTTTTAATTTTAATAGGTTCTGTTTAGCAGTGTCTAAATTGATGTTCATTATTTTCTCCTAATAGATTGTTTTTATTGTTAATGTTTCTATCATAAAGAGCTTGACTGCTGAGTACCACCACGAAATGTTACTGTTTATTGACTATGCTCAAAGCCAGCAGCTGTAATTGCTGCAACCAAATAATGGTCTAAGAATATAGACTGAATATTCTAAACTTACTGAAATCTGTGACAGGTTGTTTGTGAGACTTCGCTGGAAAACTGGTAGAATACACCGCCGCTGAATTCTGCCCTCTTAACAGACCCATGAAATGGTTTGATAAGTGCAGGAGTTAAACGTTAAAAATATAAGAAAGTAGTGAGACTGATTGTGGCCATATAGCTTAGGTATGAGATAGCGTGATCATAAGGTGAGCGCATAGAAGTGCTATAGGCAACAAAATGAACGAGCTTAGCACTGGCTCTGATTTGTATGAATTCGGCTATAGTGAACACATCAGTAACGACAGTAATCAGAAATTAATAGATATATTGATACATAGGAGCAGGTGATGAATTTTTTGCGTATGAGTGAGTTGAACTTAACGGATAAAGTGGTCTTAATCCGAGAAGATTTAAATGTACCTATTAAAGGCGGTAAAGTCACGAGTGATGCTCGCTTGCAAGCAAGTCTCCCTACTATAAAAATGGCGCTCGAAAAAGGTGCTGCGGTGATCGTTTGCTCACATCTAGGACGTCCAACAGAAGGCAACCCTGAAGCTATATACTCCTTGGCACCTGTTGCTGATTATTTAACAGACAAGTTAGAATCGCAACTATCAACACCTGTACGTCTTAATAGTGATTACCTTACCCAAGGTGCCAATGTAAAATCGGGCGAAGTGGTTCTATTAGAAAATGTACGCTTCAATGACGGTGAAAAGAAAAACGATGCCTCTTTAGCAAAGCAATACGCTGATTTATGTGATGTGTTTGTGATGGATGCTTTTGGTACTGCGCATCGTGCGCAAGCATCAACAGAAGGTGTTACCCAAGCAATGCGTCAAGCAGAAAAAACTGTGTGTGCAGGGCCATTGTTAGCCGCTGAACTTGATGCCTTGAGCCTAGCACTTGAAACACCAGCACAGCCAATGCTTGCCATCGTTGGTGGATCAAAAGTATCTACGAAATTAGAAGTGCTACACAGCTTGGCTGAAGTCTGCACACAAATTATCGTGGGTGGTGGTATTGCCAATACTTTCTTGGCAGCAAAAGGCCACAGTGTTGGCGCCTCATTGTACGAAGCAGATTTGTTAGAGACTGCGCGTGACATTATGACCAAGACTGAAATTTTATTGCCTGAATACGTTGTAGTCGCTGATAAAAATGACATTGATTTCGCTGATTTTACTGGCTCATTACAAAGAGCGTCCGCAACGATTAAGTCTGTTGATGCTATTAGTGACAACGACATGATATTGGACATCGCGCCAGAAAGCGCAAAGCAGCTTGCTAACGCCATTATTAATGCAAAAACCATCTTGTGGAATGGTCCAGTTGGTGTCTTCGAAGTCGATGCTTTCGGGCAAGGTACACAGATATTAGCCACTGCTGTAAGAGACAGCGATGGCTTTTCAATCGCGGGCGGCGGTGATACGTTAGCAGCTATTGATAAGTATCAAGTTGCTAACGGTGTAAGCTATATGTCAACAGGTGGTGGCGCATTCTTAGAGTTTGTCGAAGGCAAGGTACTTCCAGCGGTTGCTGCATTGCAGATAGATGCTTAATTACTTAACGATATTCTGTAGCTTGGTAACATTAGACGTACAACTAATCTTAAATAACTAAGGTAATCTGTAAAAATAATATTTTGGCTATTGCTTGGCTTGTTTGTATTGACTCGAGTAAGAGCAATAATCATTGGTTATTATTAAGCATTATTTATTTGTTTATATACTGAAAATTATTATTGCATGTCCAACTCGCACTCTATAAAATAGTGCGACCATGTATTTTGACATGCATTATTTACGAGAGGTTTATTATGTTAAAACGTCATTTATTACTTGCTAGCGTACTTGCTGGTACTTTTGCAGTCACTGCATGCAGCCAACAAACAGAAGAAAACACTGAAGCTGCTGTTGAGTCTGCTGGCGATGATGCTGCTGCAAACGCCGATGCTGCTGCCGCTGAAACGGACGCTGCTGCTGCTGAAGCTGAAGCTGCTGCTCAAGACGCTGGTACTGAAGTTGCCGAAGGCGCTGACACTGCTGGTGCTGCTGCAACAGACGCTCTAGAAAACACTGGTGATGCTATTGCTGAAACTACTAACGATGCAGTCGAAAGCACTGCCTCAGCTGTTGCCGATGGTGCTGGCGCTGTCGCTGAAGGCGCAAATGATGTTGCAGTTGATGCAGAGCAACAGTACTAAGCTACGTGATAACTAAGCATTATAATGACTGAATTATTGGGCTGCTATCAATTTATAGATAACCTCTAAGAATGGTCATTGCTTTATAAGCCTCAAAATATTAAAAAAGCCTTGGTGATTGCCAAGGCTTTTTTATTGTATGTCACCATAACCGTTTATAAAAGCCGAACTGACATGAAGAGACTGTATAGGCTGACAAATAGTCGGTCAACCGCTACGAAGACAGAACAATTTTTGCTATAATCATCGCGTAGTAGTCATACCCGAAATTATGCAGACTTTTACTCATCTATGTACTGTCAGTATGGTCGAATATACAGTGGAATGATTGTTGCGAAACTATTTTTAAAATACTATTCAAAATCTAATCAGAGAGCGTCTTATGGCCCTAATATCCTTACGTCAACTTCTAGATCATGCCGCTGAACACAGCTATGGTGTTCCTGCCTTTAACGTCAATAACTTAGAGCAAATGCGTGCAATCATGATGGCTGCGGATGCTTGTGATTCACCTGTTATTGTCCAAGCCAGTGCAGGTGCACGTAACTATGCAGGGTCAGCATTTTTGCGTCATTTGATTATCGCTGCAATCGAAGAATGGCCACATATCCCAGTGGTAATGCATCAAGATCATGGTATGTCACCAGCTATCTGCCAACGCTCAATTCAATTAGGTTTTTCATCAGTGATGATGGATGGCTCACTGGGTGAAGATGGTAAAACGCCAATGGATTATGATTATAATGCTAGCGTCACGCGCGAAGTCGTTAAAATGGCACATGCTTGTGGCGTCTCTGTAGAGGGCGAAATCGGTTGCCTAGGTAGTCTTGAAACTGGTATGGCTGGTGAAGAAGACGGTTCTGGCGCTGAAGGTGTATTAGATCATGAGCAGCTTTTGACCAGTGCTGATGAAGCTGAGCAGTTTGTAAAAGATACCAATGTCGATGCGTTAGCGATTGCTATCGGTACTAGCCATGGTGCCTATAAGTTCACACGTCCACCGACAGGCGATATTTTGTCTATTGAGCGCGTAAAAGAGATTCATGCCCGTATTCCTAATACCCATCTTGTTATGCATGGCTCGTCATCAGTGCCGCAAGAATGGTTAAAAGTGATTAATGAAAATGGCGGTGATATCGGCGAAACTTATGGTGTACCAGTTGAGCAAATCGTAGAAGCGATCAAGCATGGTGTGCGTAAAGTGAATATCGATACGGATTTACGTTTGGCATCAACTGGCGCTATTCGCGAATTCCTTGCAAAAAATCCAAGCGAATTTGATCCACGTAAATACTTCAAAGCGTCTATGGTAGCGATGTCAGATATCTGTACCAATCGTTTTGAAGCATTTGGCTCTGCAGGTCAAGCACATAAAATTCGCCCAACCAGTCTTGAAGGTATGGTGAAGTTTTACCAATAAGACTGTGTGGGAGAAAGTAGCTATTAATGACGAAGTAGCAGCTGATTTTATAATATCTTACAAAAGAGGTCGTAAATAATGATTGGATTGATTTCCGGACAGGTGCGGTACTTGATGGCGCCAACGGCTTGTATCATGACGACCTCTGGTGTGGGGTATGATATCGAACTGCCATTGCCGTCATTTTGCCAGTTACAGATTAATGAACAAGCCAACATTTGGACACACTTCCATGTTCGCGAAGATGCCCAATTGCTCTATGGTTTTATCGACCGAAAAGAACGTGATGTTTTTCGCCAGTTAATTAAAATTAACGGTGTTGGGGCAAAAATGGCCTTAGCTATGCTATCTGCAATGTCTGCGGCTGAGCTAAAAATGCATGTCGAGCAAGAGTCGGAAACGGCATTGACTCGTATCCCAGGTATTGGTAAAAAGACGGCGCAACGTTTATTAATTGAGCTAAAAGATAAGCTAAAAAATATCGAGGTTGATAGTGGTACGTTTGAGTTGACGCCTCAAGAAACGACGATTTCTCACGAAGGCAGCATCATTGCCGAGGTGGAAGGTGCGTTGATTAGCTTAGGTTACAAAGAAAAAGAAGCTCAGCTAGCGATTAAAGCTGCCAAGAGTAAAGGGGATACTTTTGCTGATACTCAAGGTCTACTAAAAGCTACTTTGCAGCAATTATCGGGCTTTTAATTGATATTAACTAGCCGTTTAACGATGATAACTACATAATGTATTAAATTAATAAGCGACATTAAATGTCGCTTATTTTCGTTTTGGTACTCGCTTAATAAGGTTTTGCATGACTTATGCACAGCGTTTGGTTATGCTATTTGTTAACTAATATTTTTAATATAATGATAAATTCTATGACGCAAGATCGCTTAATTAATCCGCTAGAAGGCGCGAATGATGCCCCTGATGCCAATATCCGACCAGCTTTATTGGCTGAATATATTGGTCAGCCAGTCGTACGTGAGCAGATGGAAGTGTTCATTGGTGCAGCTCGTGGCCGTGACGAAGCGCTAGATCATACACTTATATTTGGCCCACCAGGTTTGGGTAAGACAACGCTTGCTAATATTATCGCTCGTGAAATGGGTGGTAATCTGCGCTCTACTTCAGGGCCTGTACTTGAGCGCCCAGGAGATTTGGCAGCTATGCTGACCAACCTAGAAGAGGGTGATGTGCTGTTTATTGATGAAATTCATCGCCTAAGCTCAGTTATTGAAGAGATACTTTATCCAGCCATGGAAGATTTTCAGTTAGATATCATGATTGGTGAAGGACCTGCTGCGCGTTCTATCAAGCTTGATTTGCCGCCGTTTACTTTGGTAGCAGCAACGACTAGAGCAGGGCTACTGACGTCGCCGCTACGAGATCGTTTTGGTATTGTACAGCGCCTCGAGTTTTATAATATTACTGACCTAACGACGATCGTCAGTCGTGCAGCCCGTTTGATGCGTGTACCAATGAGTGAAGATGGCGCGGTAGAGATTGCGCGCCGTGCACGTGGTACACCAAGGATTGCTAACCGCCTATTACGCCGTGTACGCGATTATGCCGAGGTAAAAGGTGATGGTAGCATCAATGGTGCGATTGCTGGTAGTGCGCTGGATATGTTGGCAGTGGATAGACGCGGCCTCGATCACTTAGATAGACGTTATATTGAGATCTTACATGAGCGTTTTGATGGTGGTCCTGCTGGTGTTGAAGCAGTGGCAGCAGCAATGGCTGAAGACCGTGGCACTCTTGAAGATGTAATTGAGCCGTATCTGATTCAACAAGGTTATGTGCTGCGTACTGCTCGTGGCCGTGTACTGACACAGATGGCAATTGATCAGATGTTATAATAATCAGTATTTAACATAAAAAATGCGTCTACTCTTCATGGAAAGTAGACGCATTTTTTTTGTGTGAGCCCAAAGATGGGTGGCTTTTCTGAATTAAGCAAATAAAAGACAAAGCTGGTCTTTAAGCCAAGATACGCCAAACAACTACCAAGACAGCCAGTATATAAAATATGGGTGATAGCCAACCGATAACTTGCGTAGCAACTGCAATGAAAATAGCAAACCCAGCTAGTGCCAACCAATCGCGACGACGGTCATTGAGCATGTCAGCGCGAATCTGCTGTATTTCACGTAGTTGACTGTCTTGGCGAGAACCCTGTGATGCAAGGCTTTGTAGTCCTTGATCTAATAGTTTGGGAATATCGGTGGTAGATAGGAGCATTTCAGGCAACTGCTGACGTAGTTGCTGTAGATTACGCATAGGATCTAATTGCTCTTTAATCCAACTGCTTAGTATTGGTTTGGCAAGTGACCAAATATCAAGATCAGGATATAAATCACGTCCGAGTCCTTCTACATGAACCAAAGTCTTTAGCAGAAGCATTAGCTGTGGTGGAATACTCATATGATGTCTACGTGCAATGTCTAAAATCTGCATCAGTACGCCAGCAAAGTCGATATCATCGATTGATTTTTGTAGCATAGGACCGACGGTACGTTTCATATCACGCATCAAGGCATGCTTATCAGCGTTCGGCGGTATCCAACCTGCACGGCTGACGATATCAACGACAGCGGTAAAGTTGTTGTTCGTTACGGCAAGTAACATCCGCGCCACGATGAGCTGATCGTCTTTTGACAAAGTGCCCATGATGGCGCAATCAAGCCCGATATAGCGTGGTTCATGACCTAAATCAACTGCTGCCATACCTGCATGCAACGTTTGTACAGGCGGGGTCTCTACGAACACGTTGCCTGGATGCATATCAGCATGAAAGAAATTGTCACGGAAGACTTGGGTAAAAAATATCGTTAAGCCTTTTTCTGCAAGCGATGCACGGTCATAGCCTAACTGATCAAACATCTCAACTTGTGAGATAGGAACACCTTGAATACGCTCCATGACCATCACGTTTTTGGCAGCATCGTATACTTCAGGTACGTACATCAATGCTGAACCCAAGAAGTTATTACGCATCTGAGTAGTATTGTCAGCCTCAAGCGTTAAATCTAGCTCGTTTAGCATCACTTGCCGATAGTCTTCGACAATATCTATAATATGTATTGCGCGTGCCGCTTCAATACGTGCAGATGCCCAACTTGCCAACTCTCGCAATAGCTCAAAATCAGATACAATCACAGTACGAATATCAGGGCGAACTACTTTTACCACGACTTCACGCCCATCATGTAGAGCAGCAGTATGAACTTGGGCGATAGAAGCTGCTGCTAGCGGTTTGATATCGAATCGAGCAAATAAGGTTTCAACAGGTTGACCAAGACCATGTTTAGGATGCTGAATTTGAGCGACAGCAATATCAGCGTCAAAAGGCTTAACTTTATCCTGCAACTGAACCAATTGAGCAATAACCTCAGGCGGTACCAAGTCGCGACGCGTTGAGAGTAACTGGCCAAGCTTCAAAAACAGCGTACCCATGTCCTCAAGCGCATACTTAATCGCATTTGGTTGGTGCTTTTTGCCCCATGCTGCTGGATGTATGCGAATTAATCGCGCCAAAGGTTGCAGCTGCGGTGCTTCTTCGATAGAAAGATGGGTATCAAGGCGATACATTGCGGCGATACGCCAAAGCTCAAGTAGACGAGCGCGGTGCGATAATAGCATGAGATTGAGTACTCTAAACAAAGACGAAGATAGGGTAGGTATCGTGCTTAATCATAAATAGTGCCATCGGTCATAGCGCTTATTTATGATTGATGTAATTGACTACTGATGAAACGAGTTGTTAAGGAACTGCGCTTGCTCTTCTTTGATAGCAGCAAGTTTGGCTTCTTCTCGTTCTATGTCAGCACGCAATTTTAACAGTTGCTGCTTAAGATCATTTACTTCAGTAACCTCGGCAGGGTTAGGTGTGCTATTGCCGGCCACATCATTGGCCCAATCACTGACGTCATCAAAGGCACGCTTAGCACTATGACGCCAGCTACCTTTGAGCTGAGAGATAAGAAGGTGTAACTGGCTAGCCATTGGTTTACCAATGAATGGTTCAAGCTGTCCAGCTACATCGGGATCAAATCCTGCAATCAGTTGTTTGAGCTGCATTAGCACTTTGTAATCACCAGCGATTGGCAGGTTACCTTCAGCACCGCGCATCAGATTGAGCAGTTGAGCGGCATTATCTACGGTGATAGTACAATCTGGACGACTGTGACCAAAACGTGCGCGATCCATACTGGCTTTTTCGCGCTCGTTCATCTGGCCACTTGGCTCAAATACACTCTCCGTCGTGACCGGCTCAAAGCGTAAACGCTCATTAGTGAACAAGATGTCTAAATGAATCTCAGGCATTCCCATATTGAAACGTAAGACCTTACCTGCAAGTGGCGCTAAACTTGCTTTGGTAATATCATCACTAGCAATGGCAATGTTAATTAGCTTTTCGGCACCAGCTAATAGGAGGACAGTCAGCATAAGGCTCCCGCATCGTTGAATGAGCGCCTTTGCATTAGCTGCATCAGCGCATAGTGGGTTCGTGTTAGGTTCAGTACAGTCTTATTAGTCGTACTTCATCGCTACGCTTTAAAGCCACGATGGACAGCCACAATGCCAGCCGTCAGGTTGTGATAATCGCAGTTCTCAAACCCAGCTTGTTGCATCATTTTTTTGAGAGTCTGCTGATCAGGGTGCATACGAATCGATTCGGCCAAATATTGGTAACTTTCAGAATCGTTTGCAATCAGCTTACCCATCACTGGCAATGCGGTAAATGAATATAAATCATAGGCTTTAGATAGTGGCTCAAATACTGGTTTTGAGAATTCTAAAATTAAGAGACGACCACCTGGCTTTAGGACACGATACATCGACTTTAGCGCAGCATCTTTGTCCGTAACATTACGCAAACCAAAGCTAATGGTTATTAAATCAAAGCTTTCGTCATCAAATGGTGCTAAAGTCTCAGCGTTTGCCAATACAAAGTCAACATTATTACAACCAGCATTAATTAAGCGTTCACGGCCCACTTCTAGCATCGCAGCATTGATATCAGACAGTACCACATGGCCATTTCTACCGACTTCACGGCTAAATACTTTGGCTAAATCACCTGTGCCGCCAGCGATATCGAGTACATGCTGACCAGCACGTACCCCTGACAAACTAATCGCATAGCGTTTCCATAGACGATGAATACCAAATGACATTAAGTCATTCATGATGTCGTATTTTTTGGCGACAGAGGTAAATACGTCAGCCACACGTGCTTGTTTTTCCGCTTTGTTGACGGTCTTATAGCCAAAATGCGTTTGCTCATTACCATCTGTCTCAGACGTATGCGGGTTATTGATGTCATCACGTTGATTGAATAGCGTTCGTTTTATTGTTTGTTCTGACGTGTTTGTGCGAGTCGTATTGTCATTGTTTGGCATAGTAGTTTGTTGGCCTTGAGGCGTTCCAGTTGGTAGGTCTTGAACTTTAGTAAAGTCGCTATTGTCATCATTAACAGGGCTGTTACTCTTGCTCGGCATGACATTGGTTGTTTGATTGCGTAGTATCTGCGCACTAATCTGCTGATTATGAGCAATACTGTCTTTTACCAGTTTGTCTTGCAGATGACCATTGGTCGTTGTGGCTTGATTAGAATGAGCGCTGCTATCTTTTAAATTATCAGTCATCATGTTGTCCTGGGATTTATTTTTATGATTGTCTTTATCGAAAAAAAATCGTTAAATAGTAAGCGTCAACTGGCTATTTATCATATTGAGCTTATGATACACCAAACGCTATCGGCTTACTGCCATTATCCGTATGAACCTGATCGATAATGGATAGTTCACGCTTACAGAATGGCTCGATAAAATCGCTGACGCTGCTCAGAGGCTTCATAGCCTTAAAGCCTGTATCAATAAAATCATAAAGCGGTTGATAGCCATGACGATAGGCTGTGTTTTTTGCTAATGTAAAGGCTTTTTTGAGCATAAACGAATTGAGATGTTTGTCTGTGCGATAACAGACGTCTTTTAAATTGGCAATCTGCACTCGTCGCTCGCTTTCTTCATCGACAGTACGATAGGCGGCTAGCATGTTCTCTTCGTTCACTGGTAAATCTTGAGCGAGTAGCCACTGGGCTAAATGCAGGTCTAGCTCAATAGCAAAGATCGCCGCTTGAATACCCATACTACCAGCCTCTAAAGCTGACTCTCTAGCAAAACGTTCTAGCTTTTTCGCTTTTGGTAGAATACGAGCCAACTGATCGGCCAATAATTTGAACTCTTCGCCACCATATAATTGAGTGAGGAAGTAATCTGCCATCAGCTTATTCTTAGGTTGTTCAAATAACTCGCAGTGTGTCTGCTTGAGACGTGCTTGTTGCCATGATTGCACTTCTTTGAGCTTAGCATTTAATTCATCATCTTGGTGATGAGGCATCGCCCAAAAACGTGTCAAATGCTGTTGTAAATCAGCTAAAGCGGTCATGGCAGTGAATCCTGTAGAAGTAAATAATGTTATCAAATTTGGGTATGGTGGTTCAGCGTTATGAGGTTCTCAACAACGGTTTATCCTATACCCAAAATTGTGTTCACCTTAAAAGAAAATAATTAAGAATACAAATACCAATCTGTTACACAGCAATATTATTTACTCAATTAGCGCAGTGCTATGATTAAACGAGATAAAAATGAGTAATGAGATAGAAATATTGAAAGCTATCCCTTAAGTCATTCAATAGTAAAACAGCCTAATAACAATAATAGCGAGTGTAAGCATGTCTAAAAAAAATGATACTACTGAACCAAAAGCACCACAAGCGGTAAGTACACAATTTAATGAGCAAGTTGTAGAGCAACGTCTAAAGCCCAATCCTTTGAGTCAGTTTTCATTGGATGAGGATTCACTTAGATTGGCATTGGTAACGGCTCAGTATGCTTTAAAAGCCACTCGCCAGCAAACGCCGCCGACCCTCAATAAACCAACAGGCCTATTAGTGTTGGTTAATGGAATGGAGCAGGCGGGCAAAGGTACTGCTGTCAAACAGTTGAGACAATGGGTAGATCCAAGGCTGCTTAAAGTTGAGGCAACCATTGGTCATTCGCCATTAGAGTATCAACCTATTTGGCAAGCGCATACTAGCGAAATGCCGCGCCACGGTGATGTCATGGTATATTTTGGCAACTGGTATGCGGACCTATTGTACAATGTCATGCGACTAGCGACATCAGATAGTGAAAATCCTGAAGTGTTATCAAATAACGAAGATCAAACAGATAGCAGCTCGCTTCCTATTGCTCAGTGGCAAAAGTATCTACAGCAGCAGTTAGACATACTAAAAGCGTTTGAAAAGGATCTCGTCGCTAACCAGACCAAATTATTAAAATGCTGGTTTCATGTTGATATCGAAACGTTGCATAGTCGCTTAAAAGATAGTGAAGCAGATCCGCAATTTTTGTATCAAATTGACTGGAACGATAAGCAAGTTATCGAAAAATTTAACGAAGTAGCTGCAACGTTGCTGCGTCAGCAGGGTGACTGGGTCATCATTGATGGCGATGATAAAGTAGAGGCTGCTGATAACTTTTGCCATCTAGTATTAAACGCTATGCAAACCGCGCTGGCGAGTAGCCATATAGATATCAAGGATAATGAAACATCAGAAAACCATCCTCATCCCAAAACGCAAGAATTTGAGTCAGATATTGAACAAAAACAGTTTGAACCTGTACCGATACCTAAGCAGCTGACATCTATCAAGAACAAGAAGATCAGTAAGTCTGACTATCGTGAGGCATTGGCAGAGAAGCAAGCACGGCTTGCTGAGTTGCTACGTGCACGCCAAGGTCAGCATGTGGTGTTTGCTTTTGAAGGGATGGACGCTGCCGGAAAGGGCGGCGCAATCAAGAGGTTGGTTGCACCGCTAGATCCACGCGAGTATCAAATCTATAATATTGGCGCGCCGATGTTATATGAGACCCAACATCCTTACTTGTGGCGATTCTGGACACGATTACCTGACGAGCAAACGAACCGTATCAGCCGTATTGCCATTTTTGATCGTACTTGGTATGGACGCGTGCTGGTTGAACGTGTCGAAGGGTTTGCGTCTACTGATGAATGGCAGCGAGCATATGATGAAATCAATCGTTTTGAGGCGGACTTAGCAGCAGCAGGAACGTTGGTTATTAAATATTGGCTAGCGATTGATAAAAAAGAACAGCTTAAACGGTTTGAAGATCGTCAAGACACACCGCATAAGCAGTTCAAACTGACAGATGATGATTGGCGCAATCGTGATAAATGGTCAGACTATGTGCAGTCTGCAGCAGATATGCTGGCACGTACAGATACAACGACAGCTCCATGGTGTGTTATTGCGACTAATGAAAAGCGTCAGGCGCGTCTAGACGTGCTAGATCATGCTATTGAGCAGTTGTTGGCATTTATTGAAAGCAAATAGCTGTTAGAAATGCTAGAAGCGTAAGTACTCTCATAGGTTTATATAACTGTATTTTTCAAGTGTTTTCTAAATAGGACTGTTCGAAACATATTCGAGTCGTCCTGTCTTTTATAGAGTGTGGTCTTATCCGTATACACTCGCAGTTACAAATCTTGCAATATCATCATGCATTATGTGCTCATATTCAATATAATAGTGCGCACAATAGCTTCTACTAAATAATTATTTTTATTTAGCAGATAACATGTCTTGGTTATTTAGTATAGATATCTTAATAATTATGACAAAAATTGTTACAATAGCTGTTGGTAATACAAATATCACTATGAAATATATGAGCCGCAAGATGCTGTAATCAGACGATTTAGCAATATCACTTGCGGCTTTATGACACATTGAGGGATGTATTACTTATTTTCGCTCTAATCGGTTTAAGATCTGTTAGCAGTATGTTTTATATATGCTACTTCATGAGATACCGTAATAAGCACTGTGAGTAGCAGAGCAATATTATTAACCTCATATAATTTTAATCAGCTTACGCAGGACGTACTAACGTATGGGTATTAGCAGCAGTTCTACAGAGTCAGTCAAGCCAATTGGCTCTACGAGAATAAATCTATTTTTTGCCATTTTACTGATTGCGATGACTTCCTACTTTTTATGGTGGGGTTTAGATTACACCATGCGTCAGCAAACGACGCTATTCATTGTGGCGACCGCTTTTGGTGTCTTTATGGCATTCAATATCGGTGGGAATGATGTCGCCAACTCTTTTGGTACCTCGGTAGGTGCAGGCACTTTAACCATTCCTCAGGCATTGGGCATTGCTGCAATATTTGAAGTATCCGGTGCTGTGCTGGCAGGTGGCGAAGTTACTGACACGATCAGAAAAGGCATCGTTGACTTAGATGGTCTAACGGTGACACCTAACCAATTTATTTATGTCATGCTCTCCGCGTTGGTTGCAGCAGCATTTTGGTTATTGTTTGCCACCAAAAAAGGCTTACCGGTTTCGACCACGCATTCCATTATTGGCGGCGTCGTTGGTAGCTCTATCGTACTTGGTATCACATTGGGTGGTACTGATATGGCGTTATCAACAGTGAGTTGGGGAACGGTTGGAACGATTGCTATTTCTTGGGTGCTGTCACCGTTATTAGGTGGCGTGTTGTCTTATCTTTTGTATGGACAAATCAAGAAAAATATCATCGAATATAATGACAAAACTGAAGCCTATATTGCGACACTAAAAGGCAATAAAAAAGTCTTAAAACAGAATCACAAAGAGTTTTTAGATGGTCTGACAGAGTCTGAGCAACTGGCTTATACGTCAGCGATGTTACGCGATCAAGAAATCTATAAAGATGATGATTGTGTCGTTGAGGATTTAGAAACGGATTACTATAAAAAGCTTTATGATATTGAGAATGAGCGCAGTAGCCTTGATACCTTAAAAGCACTTAAGCAATGGGTTCCTCTCATTGCTGCCGCAGGTGGTGCGGTGATGACGGCTCTCGTCGTATTTAAAGGTCTAAAAAATGTTAATAGTGGCCTAACCACACTGCAGGGCTTTTTGATTATGGGAATGATAGCGGCGCTAGTATGGTTAGCGACCTATATCTATACCAAAAGTATCCGCGGTAAGCACAAAGAAGATTTGACCAAAGCGACGTTTATTATGTTTAGCTGGATGCAGGTCTTTACCGCGTCAGCTTTTGCCTTCAGTCATGGCTCAAACGATATCGCCAATGCGGTTGGCCCTTTTGCCGCCATTATGGATGTGATTCGTACTAATAGTATCGCCACCGAAGCTGCAGTGCCACCTGCAGTCATGTTGACCTTTGGTGTTGCACTAATCGTTGGCCTTTGGTTCATAGGTAAAGAAGTGATTCAAACGGTTGGTACCAATCTAGCGAAAATGCATCCAGCGTCAGGATTTTCAGCTGAGCTGGCTGCTGCTGCGGTTGTAATGGGCGCATCGACTATGGGTCTGCCTGTTTCAAGTACGCATACGCTAGTAGGCGCGGTACTCGGTATCGGTATCGTCAACAGAGATACTAACTGGAAGCTTATGAAACCAATTGGGTTAGCTTGGGTAGTGACGCTGCCTGCAGCGGCTACCATGTCTGCTATCAGTTATATTGTATTGAGCAACGTCTTTTGATGCGCTGTCTTTGTAAGTGAATGGCCATAACTGAGTTTTAATAACTAAGCTCAGCACAATAAAAAACGCTTATTGGTATTATACCAATAAGCGTTTTTTTCAAACTAATAGTTCAGTTTTCAGTCAGTACCAAACTGTTGGCGCTTCTTCGCAAAAAACCTATCCAGTCTATCCATCGCATTTTCTAAATCATGCAAGTTAGGTAAGAACACCAAGCGGAAATGGTCAGGTCTATCCCAGTTGAATCCTGTACCTTGGACCATCAATACGTTTTCTTCAACGAGTAAATCCATCATAAAGTCCATATCATCAGTGATAGGGTAAACCTCTGGATCCATTTTTGGGAAACAGTAAAACGCGCCTTGAGGCATAGTACAGGAAATACCTTTAATAGCATTGAGACGTGATACTGCCATTTCACGTTGCTTATATAAGCGACCTTTCTCAGAAGTTAGGTCTTGCATACTCTGATGCCCACCCATCGCTGTTTGAATAGCGTATTGCCCTTGCACATTAGAGCAAAGACGCATGGATGCTAGCATATCTAAACCTTCAATAAAGTCAGCTGCGTGCTGCTTACGGCCTGATACCATCATCCAGCCTGAGCGAAACCCTGCAATACGGTGTGACTTTGACAAGCCATTGTAAGTGAGTACTAGCACATCGTCAGTTAGAGTGCTCATCGGGGTATGTACACTATCATCATAAAGAATGCGGTCGTAAATCTCATCAGCCATAATGATCAAATCATGCTCTTTAGCGACTTCGATGATTTGCTTTAATAACTCATCACTATAAAGGGAGCCTGTCGGGTTATTTGGATTAATAACCACGATGCCTTTAGTTTTGCTCGTAATTTTCGACTTGATGTCTTCAATATCAGGATGCCAGTTGTCTTCTTCATTACAGCGATAGTGAACTGCTGTACCGCCAGCAAGGTTTGCCGCTGCCGTCCAAAGCGGGTAGTCTGGCATCGGAATTAGGACTTCATCACCATCGTTCATCAGTGCCTGCATAGTCATGACAATAAGCTCAGAGACTCCATTGCCCAAATATACGTCACGCACATCAACAGCTGATAGCAGACCTTTAGATTGGTAATACTGCAAAATAGCTTTACGCGCTGAGAAAATTCCTTGCGAGTCTGAATAGCCAGTTGCCTCAGGTAAGTTCATAGAGACATCGCGCAAAATCTCATGAGGCGCTTCTAAGCCAAAGGGCGCTGGATTACCCACATTTAGTTTTAATATACGTTTGCCTTCTGCTTCCATTTTATTGGCAGTTTGTAGAAGAGGACCACGAATGTCATAGCAAACGTTTTGTAATTTATCAGATTTTTTAATTGTGTTCATAGCATGACCGTTTATCGAATTGGTTATAGGGTTAGGTTGTGTATTTTGACTATTATTGATGGATATCGTAGAAGAAGATTTGGCTGTTTCTACTTTCTGCTGCTCTTTGCACTCTGTAGAAGATGATAGAGCTTGTGTATCAATAGCCTCGTTTTTGAGGTCACCACGCAACAGATATCCTTCGCTACAGCCTAAAATACGTGCGAGCGTAGGCAGTTTGGATGAGACGATGCCATTGGTACCTCGCTCCCAGTTTGAGATAGCTCCGCGACTGACTTTTGCACCAGCGGCTGTCATAGCTTGTGCTAGCTGCTCTGCCGTAAATCCTTTGTCACGGCGTAACTGTACCAGTCGTTCCGCTTGCGTACTTTTATTATTGTCGTCAGACATCGTTGTTTGAGCCTTTATTAACCAGTAATTATTCGGTGAAGAAATAAACTATGCATTTTGTTTAAACCTTAATGCAAGATATTATTGCATTAATAGGTAGTTTGCAAATAATTTTACAATCAGACTTACTATGTATTGCAAGTATAACTTGCAATTAGTTCTTAGTTCATCCTTATTCTTTATCAAATTTTTTATATAGACCATAAGATGTAATAGATATTCAAATTACATCTCTACCCATTATTATCTAAAAATAATTTGCTATATTTAAC